>CAYNQP010000314.1:0-5089 GCA_964399325.1 uncultured Pirellulales bacterium | reverse complement strand
CTGACTCGCCTGCGCCAGACACAGCGAGCCTGAAACGGTGACCAGCAACGCTAACCCAGTCAAATGCCATTTCATAGTCTTTCTCCTTCAGTCCTTGAATAGAAGTGGGGCGAATTCACGCAGGTGCCGACGCCGCGTCAGCCGCTCGTGCGAGGTGCCCGGTGACTCATAGTAAACACTCTTGATGCCGGCCTTGGCAAGGGCCTCGTGCAAATTCCATGCGTTTGAATTGCTTTGATGTTCCCTGCCGCCGGTGCCGAGGAAGCGTACCTTGACCTTCTCCATGCCATCGACATTGATCGGGTAAGAGTGGAAGCCGGGGTCTTGCGGTCGGGTGACGCCGGTGAAGTCCCCGTCCGTGCCTTGGGTCAGGGTCGTGCCCAGGACGCGGAGGCTGGGCGCGTCGGGCGCATAGACACGGAATTTGACTTGTCTCGCAGAGTTGACCTGAGGATACTGGAGGCCGACGATGTTGGTGGATGCCGGCTTGAAGTCGTTGGGCTCCGCAGACGCTGCCGGTTGCCGCACCCGACCAGCCTGGCCCCGGAGAAGTGGACCCCTCACCCCTGCCACAAGGTTGTGTCTCATGGTGCTCCTGCCTTTCCCCTTGGACTGTTGGCACCTGGCTGATGCTACGACTCTCTGACTCGGCAAGATCGCCATCTACCTATATAACACCGCTCCGAAAGGTCAGAAGTGAGATGAAAAAAAGGACCCGAGCATGATTCTTCACTTTTTTGGTGTTTTCTGTATCCCATTGTGCTGTTCTTGCCAGTGATAAACATAGAAGATCGCAAAGAAGCCAGCATGGATGGGATATGGATCAGGATAAACGCACTCTGGACTTTCTGAGGCTCTTCGTGCGGCACCAGCACGAGATATATGCCTATATTCTGGCTCTGGTGCCTCACGTGCATGACGCGGAAGATCTGTTCCAGGATGGAATGGCCGTGATGTGGCGGAAGTTCGACCAGTTCAAGCCGGGCACGAACTTTGCGGCCTGGGGCATCCAAATCTTGCGTTACGAGATTCTAGTTTACCGTCGAAATCTGGCGCGCAGCAAACGAGTCTTGATGGAGGATGCGTTGTTCGAGGCCTTGACGGACCGCATCACCGCTATTCAGGACGAAGCGGCCACGCGTATAGAGGCTCTACGCAAGTGTCAGGCCCTTCTGGACGATCGGGCCAAGCGGATCATCAAGATGCGCTACGAGCTTAACCTCTCGATGGCGGAGATCGCCTCCTACTTGAAGCTGTCTCGCCGTCATGTCTATCACGTGCTCGGTCAAATCACCGGTATGTTACTTCGATGCATGCGCAGGACCTTGGCCGAAGGGAGTCAACCTGCATGAGCCAGCCGCCTTTTCCTGACATGGATGAGTTGTTTCAGCGTTTGCTGGACGATCAGATTCGACCTGATGAGATGAAGCGTCTTCAGGAAGCCATGCTCAAGGACCCCCGGTTACAGGATTATTATCTCGATAGCATATTCGCCAGTACCGTGATGCGGCGTTGCAGCCCCATGACAACGGAGTTGTCCGAGTCGGATCTGATTCAGGTCCTCCTGGGCAGGGAGAGCCGGGGCGGTTTCAGACGGACGGTGCGACGCCTCTATTCGTCGGTGGCGGCGATCCTGATACTTGGAGCCCTGGTTTTCGTGTCTCTGAGCTTATTCCGTCATCGGGATCAAGGTCCGGCAATGGGCACGCTGGCCGACGCTTATGAGGCTCAATGGCGAGGATCTCATCCGCGTCCGGGCGGACCATTGTACGCGGGTCGCTACGATCTGCGCGAGGGCGCGGCGAAGATGGAGCTGGGCCAGGGGACGAGCCTCCTGCTTGAAGCGCCTTGCCGGGTCGAACTGACGAGCATGGGTGAAGTGGCCCTCAGAAGCGGCAGGCTTGCCGTCGTGGTCTCTTCGCAGGCAACGGGTTTTCGGGTGCGAACACGCACGGCCCTCATCACGGACTTGGGCACGGAATTTGGGGTAATCGCCCATCCCGACGGGAGCACCGAGGCCCATGTTCTGAAGGGTCGTATCAGCGTAACCCTCGATCCGAATAGATCGGGCCGGCCGACGTCGCTGGTCGTGAATGAGGGGCAGGCCACGGCCGTCGACGCCACCGGACGGACTATTCGAGACGGGCTGGCGGCCCGGACAGATCTCTTCCTCCTTCAACTGCCCTCGCTCAGCCAGCCCTCGAGTCCATCGGGGCGGGTGAACCTGGCGGATATCGTCGGCGGAGGCAACGGCCGCGGCAACGGCAGGTTGGATAGGGGTATCGACTTGAAAACCGGCCAGACATTCAGATACCCAGCGACGAAGATTCAATGGACTCGGCGAAACGAGTTCCGGCCCATGCCGCAGTTCCACGGGATTGACGGCGTGTTCGTTCCCAACGGGGCCCTGGGCCCGGTCGTAATCAGTTCCACCGGATTGACCTTTTCAGAATGTCCTCGGACAGTGGGTAGTTACTATGGTGGCCCGGCCGACAGTGGTAAGTTCTTGGATATTCCAAGTCAACGGATCTATCCGGCTCGGCTCAACGGCCTCCATTTTGGCACATCCAGACATCCGGCCCTGACCCTCCATCCCAATGCAGGCATCACCTTCGACCTGGACCAGATCCGGCAGGACCATCCGAAGATCCGGTTGGACCGGTTTACCGCCGTGTGCGGCATCCCCAAGGACCTGCCTCAACCTCGGTTCAGTTCCGCCGACGTGTGGGTTCTTCTGGATGGCGTCGTTTGTCGTCACCTGAGCTATCCTAAGGGGCGGAATATTGTTGAAAAGGTGGACGTACCGATTCCCGCGCAGACAGAATTCCTGACGCTGGTCGCCACCTGCTCCGGGTTGGCGGACTTTTCCTGGATCTTGTTCGGTGACCCTTTCCTGGAGCCGGCCGCCACAAAATAAAAAACAGGGAGTTTCTATTGTGCCCCTCAATACGTTATCATCCGGCGCGGATCCAATTGAATGAAGATACGCTCTGGGCCGATGGTCCGTACGACCCGGCGAATCCCGATGCCACAATGTGGCTAGTCACTGCTATTGCGTTTCCAACCATCCCTCTTGCCAGAGTTGGAGGTCATTATGTTGATCGCTAATTTGAAGAGCATTATGTCAAAACGATGTGTTGGCTTGCTGTTGGGGTTGAGTCTTCTCGTGATCCCGATCATGGGATCGCAAGCCGCGGAGCAGCCCGCGCGGCGAGGTGGCCCGGCAAGGGCTGGCGGCAGGGGCGGACGTGGTGGTGCGGCTCCGGCCGTGATCTCGGCGGAAGTCCTGTCTGATCGGCGGGTCACCTTCCGTATTTCCGCGCCTCAGGCGACCCAAGTCAGGTTTGCCAGCTCCGATATCTTCAACCTCGGCCCCAAAGCGCAGATGACCAAGGGCGACAATGGCGTTTGGGAGACGACCGTTGGTCCGCTTGAGCCGGGTGCCTATCGGTACAACTTTACCGTGGACGGCGTAGCCGTGACCGATCCTCTGAGTTCATTGATCAGCGAATCGAATACCCGTGTACAGAGCCTGCTGGTTGTCCCCGGTTCGGAGTTCATGGACACCAAAGACGTGCCTCGCGGTGCGGTGGCACAGATCACCTACTACTCGAAGGCCCTGGGCCGATTCCGACGTATGCATATCTACACGCCGCCGGGATATGAAGCGAATCAGGACAAGTACCCCATCTTCTACCTCCTGCACGGGGCCATGGACAACGACAATGCCTGGTCTTCGGTCGGGCGCGCGGGTTTCATTCTGGACAACATGCTCGCTGCAGGCAAGGTCAAGCCGATGGTCGTGGTCATGCCTGCCGGGCACACCACCTTCGCCAACTCCATGGGAATGGGGCGCAGAGGCGGTGGAGCGGCGGGTGGCGCACAGCCCCGTGATGAGTTCTTCGAGGACTTCGTCAACGATGTGATGCCCTATGCCGAAACGCACTATCGCGTATTGACCGATCGGTCGCATCGGGCCATCGCCGGACTCTCCATGGGCGGGGCCCAAACCCTCAACGCCGCCTTCGCACACCTGGATAAGTTTGCCTACATCGGTGTTTTCAGTTCCGGAATTTTCGCCGGAACGGACGCTTGGGAGCAAGACCACCTGACGGCCCTCGACGACGCCAACCTCAAGCAAGGCTTGAAGCTGATATGGTTCAGCACCGGCGTCCAGGACAGCCTGATCTCCAATTCGCGCTCCACGGTAGATATGCTCAAGAAACACGGATTCAGTGTCGTTTACAGGGAGAGCGAAGGGGCCCACTCGTGGATCAATTGGCGGGCCTACCTGATCGAATTCGCCCCGCAGTTGTTCCAATAGCGCGTGTGCCGGCGTGTCAGCCGGCTCAGCTCTTTGAGACCAAAACAAAGTGGAGTAGGTATCCCTCGCTCTTTACAAGGAGGCCATTATGAGGCGTAGAGATTTTCTCAAACAAAGTACGGTAGCTGTCGGCCTGGCAGGTTCTCCGGAGCTACTCTCACCGCTCATCGCCAGCGAAAGCGGCTCCGAAGAGGCAGCCCGGATTTCAGGGCAAACAGGAGCGGTGCTGGAGGACAACCGTTCCGCTGACTATCTTCGCCGTGCGCAGGGGGATACATTCTTGCCCAAGCCACCGGTGCTCGCGGAATCGTATCAGTCGGCCGATGTCCGGATCTCGCCGATGCCGCTGGCGGAACGGGTCAGGCGGAAGATTGTGCCAAAGCGGGGCTTTTGCAGTCTCGCACCCGGTGGTGATGTTCTTCTCACCGGCAATGGAGCCGTCAGCATCGAGTTGGCGTGCGATCCCTACACCGAACAGATTCCTTTCCGTCACGAAAGCCTGTTCGTGCCGCATAAGAGGCCCTTCGAGACGCCCAAGATCGCCAATATTTTCCCACAGGTTCGGCAAATGCTGCTGGACGGAAAATACCACGACGCTGCGAAATTCGCTTACGACGAATGGCGTAAGAGCCCCATCACCCGGCAGAGGGGCGGAGGCATGGCATTCTCGATGCGTCTGGATTGTCCGAAAACCGCGTCGATCAAGAACTATCTCCGCACCGTTGATTTCGAGAGCACCGAGGTGAAGGTTCACTGGACGGACGA
>CAYNQP010000313.1:952-5122 GCA_964399325.1 uncultured Pirellulales bacterium | reverse complement strand
CGCGTCGTTCTGGGATATGGAAACCAGCGGGCAGACAACCAGTGCCGGCGGCACGGGCAGGACGACCGCTGAGATGCAGATGGCTTCCACGTTCCTGGAGGCCGGGTGGGACTTTGTGGATGAGGCTGAAAACGGCACGGAGGACATCTGGTGGATTCTCGAGGGGCAAGATTATCCCCGGCTGTGGTGGGAGCCTCGCAAGTACGGCGGCGGCACGGGCAAACCCAACGACCCCTACCTGATCTACACGCCCGAGCAGATGAACGCCATCGGCGCTGAACCCAACGACTGGGATCGACATTTCAAGCTCATGGCCGATATTGACCTGGGCTGCTACACCGGGGAACAGTTCCATATCATAGGCAACAGCGGAGGGTCGTTCATCGGTTCCTTTGACGGGAACGGGCATGCCCTTTCGAATTTCAATTACAGATGCTCCGGCCGGAATCAAATAGGGCTTTTTGGAGCCGTTGGGCTCGCGGGTGTCGCCGTCATCCAGAACGTGGAGTTGATCGATCCCAACGTCGATGCCGCGAGCGGCGACTACGTGGGTTCACTCGTTGGATATCTCTGCGACGCGGTGATAGAGAATTGTCACGTCGTGGGCGGCCAGGTTTCAGGGGGCAAGTACGTAGGTGGTTTGATTGGAGGAACCATCAATACGATAATACTCAGCTACCTGCCCCGGATGCAAATTCTTGGCTGTCACACGACGGCACGAGTCTCCGGAGCTGAGCAGGTCGGTGGGTTGATCGGTTTCTTTATGGGGTCCTCATCCCCGCTTGACCCACTGCCGGGGTATTGCCTGATATCTGGCTGCGACACAGCCGGCGAGGTCCAGGGGCAAGTCTCTGTCGGAGGGCTGGTAGGTTCCGCATGCTGCCTCGAAATGATAGCTGACAGCTATTCATACGCGTCTGTCTCGGGAGATCGTCGTATCGGAGGTCTGCTGGGCTCTGTGCAAGACACGTCGGTCAAGACCTGTTATGCTTCCGGACAAGTCGTAGGGATTGATGAAGTTGGCGGCCTGGCTGGGCGCGCTACTCAGGCAGCGATTGCCGACTGCTACTCGGTGGCGCGCGTCTGGGGGACGTCCACCACTGGCGGCCTGGTAGGCAAGAATCAGGGAACGGTCAGCGCCTGCTACGCAGGCGGACCGGTCACGGGTGAATCGCAAACGGGCGGATTGATCGGTTCTTCTGATGGAGAACCGCCTTACTACCCGGAAGGTTCCGTCAGCGATTCGTTCTGGGATGTAGACACCAGCGGCCAAACCACCAGCGCCGGCGGCACAGGCAAAACCACGGCCGAGATGCAGACGCCCAGCACGTTCCTGGAGGCCGGGTGGGACTTCGTCGATGAGACCGCTAACGGCACGGAGGATTTCTGGTGGATTCTCGAAGGCCACGACTACCCGCGCCTGGGGTGGGAACAGTTCACGAACGATGCGGTGCTTTTCGTCGTCGATGACTTCGAGAGCTATGACGATGAGGAGGGCAACCGCATCTTTGAAACCTGGATCGAGCCCTATGGCAACTTGTTCTACGACATGCATGTAGGCCATTACTACCCGCCCTATGCTGAGACGACCATCGTCCACGGCGGTTCTCAGTCCATGCCGTTCTACTACTGCAACACAAACAGCGTAGTCAATTCCGGGGCCCAGCGGGACTTCTACCCCGCGCAGGACTGGACCACCAACGGCGCCGACACGCTCTCGTTGTGGTTTCGAGGCGCTGCGGGCAACGGCGTCGATGCACTCTGCCTCACGGTCCGGGACAGCGCCGGCCAGAGCACGACGCTATTCAATCCCGACCCCAACGCCGTCGTCACTGGCACGTGGACACCGTGGCACATTCCGCTGCGCGATCTGACAGCGGCCGGGCTAAACACCAGGAGCATCAGCGGGCTGGAAATCGGTGTCGGCGACAGAGCCAAGCCGAGCCGGAATGCCTCCGGCATCCTGTATATCGACGATATTGGTACGGTCCTCCGGCAGCACGATTTGGATTAACGTCAGCCGGCCAGCGCCTTCCGGACGGAAGGTGAGCGCGGCGGGTTTTTCCCACAACGACGGAACAGAATGGCAGCCGGATGCATCCTCTCTGGTAGAGGTAACACGGTGCTCGCGCGGCACCGAATCGCCATCATAAGTCATCTGAGCGGAGAAGGAGGAACTGAAGAATGGAGAGGAGAAGCTTGCTTTCCTACGTAGTGGCTGCCTGTGCCTTCGTCACGGTCCTGTGCCCGCTTGCGCGGGCCCAATACGGCGGTGGCAGTGGCACCGCCGAGGACCCCTTCCAGATTTGGACGGCCGAGCAGATGTATGCCTTCGGTGCCGAGCCCAACGACTGGGGAAAGCACTTCAAGCTCATGGCGGATATCGACTTGGGGCAGTACCGGCTGTCCCGATTCGACACCATTGGCCACAGCAATAGTCCTTTCACCGGTGTTTTCGACGGCGCTGGTCACGCCATTGCGAACCTGTTCGCTCCGCCCGGACTCTTCGGGAATGTTCGCCAGGAACCTCTCGGGGATGAGCGAAGCGCGGTTGTCCGCGATTTGCGCCTGCTCTCTCCTCGTGTTGGGAGTACTACCTCGCCCGCTGGGGCCTTGGTTGCGGAGTTCGAATCGGTTCGCATCATCAACTGCCATGTCGAGGGAGGAAAGGTCGAGGCCAGCACATGCGTCGGCGGTCTCGTCGGCATGATGGAGGCGGGAGCGGCAATCGAACGGTGTACCAGTTCTGGGACTGTCTCGGCTGAGAGTCGAACGGAGGGCAGGGCGGGAGGCTTGGTGGGGAGAAATCGTGGTACCAGCAGCAATTGTCACGCGAGCGGAGACGTCTGGGCCGGCGTCTCGGGCGGTGGCCTGGTGGGCTCCAATAACGGGATCCTCCTGGAGTGCTACGCGAGCGGCGACGTCAGGAGCGATTCCGAGGCGGGGGGCTTGGTGGGAAGAAACTACGATGTCATCAGCAATTGCCACGCGAGCGGCTCAGTCTGGGCCAGTGTCTATGGCGGTGGGCTGGCGGGCTCCAATGAGCGGATCCTCACGGACTGCTATGCGACAGGCGACGTTTCGGCCGGCTGGGGCGCCGGGGGGCTGACGGGTTTGAGCGCCGGTTTCATCAGGAGTTCTTTCGCGACGGGTACCGTCTCCGACGCCAACGATGCCGGGGGGCTCGTGGGCCTGAACTACGGTTTCCCGCAGCGGAGACCAGACCTCTCTGCCAGTATCGTGAATTGCTACGCCACCGGCACCGTCAGCGGGTCGGTCGCCGGCGGCCTCGTGGGGCGCAACGGCGTGGACGAGTACATCGCCAACATATCCTGCTGCTATGCCACAGGGTTCGTTTCCGGCGCTACAAGGGCCGGCGGCCTGGTCGGCGTGCAGCGTTTCGGCTCCGTCGAGTCTTCCTTCTGGGACAGACAAACCAGCGGCTCGGCCGTGGGCCCGTGGGGCGGAGGCATGACCACGGCCCAGATGCGGACGGCCGCTACATTTCTCGACGCGGGCTGGGATTTCGTCGACGAGACCGCCAATGGCCCCGATGATACCTAGTGGATTGACGAAGGGCGGGACTATCCACGCCTGGCGTCGAAGCCGCACGGGTACAGTGGCGGCACGGGCGAGCCCAACGATCCGTACAGAATCGCCACGGCCGCCGACCTGATCGCTCTCGGCGCCAGTCCCGAGGATTACGACAGGCACTTCATCCTGGTTGCCGACATCGATCTCGACCCGAACCTGCCCGGTGGCAAGGTCTTCGACTCGGCGGTCATTGCGCCTGAACTCGACCCTGGCGGTGAGGCGTTCGACCGAATTCCCTTTGGCGGTACCCTCGACGGTCAGGGCCATACGATTTTGCACCTGACGATCTCCGGCTTTTCCAATCTGGCGTTGTTCGGGTGGTTAGATCCCAGGGTGATAGTCTGCAATCTCAACCTTGAGACGGTGGACGTCAACGGCCCTTACGGCTTTTTCGACTCTGCCGGTGTCGGCGGCCTGGCAGGCCACAACGAGGGTGTCATTGTCGCCTGCTATTGTAGCGGGAAGGTGAATGGGGGGTGGGGCACTGGGGGCCTTGTCGGAGGCAATGGCGGTCTTATCAAAGGGGCTTACAATGCTGCCACGATCTCTGGTGCCTTTGCGTTCGCTGGCATCGCT
>CAYNQP010000313.1:0-942 GCA_964399325.1 uncultured Pirellulales bacterium | reverse complement strand
CCCGAGCGGGGGGGCGGCATCGCAGGGGGCAATCACAATCATGGCACCATCAGTCAGTGCCGGAACCTGGGGCGGATAGACGGCAGCGTCACGATCGGTGGCCTCGTCGGCTCGAACTGGAGTGGTAGTATCACCAGAAGCTACAACAGGGGACCCGTCAATGGAGACGGTAGTGTAGGCGGTTTGGTGGGCGAGAGTCACGAAGGCAGCAGCAGCATCGTCATGTGCTACAGCACGGGGACTGTCAGCGGCCAGACGAGTGTCGGCGGCCTCGTCGGCGAGAGCCGGGGCAGCGTTGCCGCGAGCTTCTGGGATGTCGAGACGAGTGGCCAGGCCAGTATGTGCGGGCAGGTCGTCACCGGCGACGACTGTGATGACTCGTTCGGCAAGACGACCGCCGAGATGCAGGACATCGACACCTATCTCAACGCCGGCTGGGACTTTGTGGGCGAGACGGCCAACGGGGCAGAGGATATCTGGTGGATTCTGGAAGGTCAGGACTACCCGCGCCTGGGGTGGGAAATAATGGAGGAATGACGCCGTGGGCAAGATGCCCACGGTACGCGCGGGCGAGACGCCCGCGACACAGGGCAGGACTATCCGCGGCTGTGGTGGGAGGCCGGCGACGAGGCGTCGCAGTTTTGAGTTTTGGGTGTTGACCCTTCGACTGCGCTCAGGACATGGTTTTGAGTTGGCGGACTTGTACCGTCTTTCGGGTTTCGTGGGCTGCAACATAAAAGGCCGTGAGCATGTGTATCTCGCGGCCTTTTGGTTGGAGGCCCTGTGGATCCTCTTGCTCGTAGGGACGCCGTAAGGCGTTCTCCTCATGCCCTCACGGGCACACCACAAATGTGCAACGCCTTGAAAGGGGAAAGGCGTCGCTTGTGAGTGCAAGCCAGATCCAAGGGAAGATCAATTGGCTAATTCAGATTCCTCAAATAT
>CAYNQP010000312.1:0-5141 GCA_964399325.1 uncultured Pirellulales bacterium | reverse complement strand
GCACCTGGAGCATCAACGCGTCGAACTCCGGCTGCAACTCCTTAATCTGCTCGTCAAATCTCGCTTCGTTCTTCTTGTGTATGCTCAACTTGCCGAGGGCATCAGTCTTGTCGTCTCCAGACAGGCTTGGTATCGACTTGCCAAGCCGATTCTTCTCTGTGGCAATATCCTGGAGTCTGGCCTTGGCCTTTTGCAACTGCTTGTCCACAGCCATCAGTCTTTGTACATCGGCGTCGATCCGCTTGTTTTTGGCTGCCTGGATATAAACGTCCGGATTGGCTCGCAATTCCTTGATGTCGATCATGGTCTTCTACCCGTGGTCCTTTCCTCCACCCCTGGGCTACGCGTCCTGGAATTTCCTCACGATCACAACATTGTTCTGGCCGCCGAAGCCAAAAGACTCGTTCATCACAATGTTGACCGGCATTTTGCGCGGTGTGTTGGGTACGTAGTCCAAATCCAGCTTGGGATCGGGATCGTGCAGGTTGGTCGTCGCGGGAACGATACCGTCCCGTATCGCCAAGACACAAGCAATCAGCTCTGCCGCTCCGGCTGCCCCGATCAAGTGGCCGAGCATGCTCTTGACACTGCTGGCCGGAGTCTGCTTTGCTCTCTGGCCAAATACGGTCTTGATAGCCACCGTCTCGATGAAATCGTTTTCCTGCGTACTCGTGCCGTGGGTATTGATATAGTCAATGTCCTCACAGGTCAATCCGGCATCCGTCAAGGCCGCCCTCATCGCCTGGACCGCGCCGCGACCCTCTTCGTGCATGTCCGTCACACGGAGGGCATCGGAACTACAGCCGTAACCCACCAGCTCCGCCAGGATTTTCACACCTCTTTGTCTGGCCGAACTCAAGGATTCGAGAATGACGATGGCAGCGCCTTCGCCAAGGACAAATCCGTCGCGACTGGCGCAGAAGGGTCGTGACGCCGTCTTCGGACTGTCGTTTCGAGTCGAGAGCGCGGTCAGGCGATTGAAGCCGGTTACACCCAGCGGGTGAATCATCGAATGCGCCCCGCCGGCGATCATTACGTCGGCATCTCCCTTGCGGATCAGCATCATCGCTTCACCGATGGCCTGCGTGCTGGCAGCACAGGCCGTCAAGCAACTCCGCGTCGGTCCCCGCGCGCCGGACAACATGGCGACGTGTGCGGCCGCCATATTCGGCTCCTGTTCGAGTTCTTGCGCGGCCTTCATCTTCGCCAGCGCGACTTTGGTGGTCTCAGGCCAGATCATTTCGTGTTTGCCGGCGTCCCAACCGGCGATAATGCAGGCAAAAAAGGCATCGTTGTCTAACGAGCCTTCGCCGGCCCCCAGGTAGATGCCGAGCCGCGTCCGGTCGATCCCATCGGCGGGCTCGGCCGTCTCCACGTTGATCCCCGCCTCTTTGCAGGCCTGGGCGGTAGCCCCGATCGCAAATCCCGAGCCGCGACTGCACGTCTCGTGCCGTTCTGGGAATTCGGTGTATTTCCGGAAGTCGTAGCCCTTCACTTCGGCGTCAAAGGTGGTGGGAAAGGTGGACGCGTCGAAGATCGTATTTGGGCCCGCGCCGCTCCTGCCGGCTAGTATCGCCTTCCACATCGTCTCCACATCGTTGCCCAGCGGACAGACGATACCCATTCCGGTAATGACCACACGCTCATGTGACTTCGTCGTCTTCATCTACTCGGCCGCACCTACGTCAAAACGCTTCAATACTATGGCAGCCGTCTGGCCACCGTAGGTATAGCTGCAACACAATGCATGTCTTACTTCTCGCTTCTCGCTTTTCGTCACCACACGCAGGTGGCACCCATCCGCGTGCCTGACGAAGTTCTTCGCCGCCGGGACCATGCCTTCTGTCATCGCCTGCACGGCCGCAATCATGTCCAGCGCCCCGCTGGCCGCGCCGGTCGTGCTCAGCATGCTCTTGGTCGGCCACACCGGGATGCCTTGAGCCGCGGCGCCGAGCGCCGCCTCGATGGCCCGCGCCTCCGCCAGATCATCCCCTGGAATACCCGTGCCATGGGGGACGATCAGGTCCAGGCGGTCCGGTGTGATTTCTGCATCGGCCATCGCTTTCTCAATAGCGATCTGAACCCCCTTGCCGTCCGGCTCCAGGCTTTCGTACGCGGGATTGATGTTGTGGCTCTGGCCGATCCCGATCACCTCCGCACGAATGGGCGCACCGCGCCGCCGAGCGTGTTCGAGGTTCTCCAGCACGACCACACCGGCACCTTCGCCGAAGACGGAGCCTTTGGCCTCGGCGTCGAATGGGCGGCATGCGGTCTCGGGCGTTTCATTGCAGTCCAGGGTCGCCCGCTTCAGCAGGCACTGGCGAATCATCATGATGGAATTGACTTTAGCCTCGGCCCCTCCGGCCAGCGCGACGTCACTGGTGCCGCGTGCAATGACTTGCGCGGCCTCGCCGATGGCCAGATGGGCCGAGGCTTCGGCACAAGTGATCGAATTGCTTGGGCCCTGGATATCGTGAATGATGCCGACGTGGCAGGCCAGCATATTCGGCAGATACTTGAGCAACCAAAGAGGCGTGATGAGATCGAGTCCTGCCTGACCCCATTTTCGGATGTCGAACTGCCCCCCGGTGATGCTGGCGCCCACCGCCGGCCCCAGTTCCACCATATCGCAACTGATGATGCCGGTCCCAAGGTTGACGGCCATACGGACCGGATCGACATTGACCCTGTCCGGGTCGATCCCCCTGGTGATCAGCCCGCTGCTGAGAACCGCTTCATGAGCTGCCATGACCGCCAGTTCGATATCCCGGCACATCAGCTTGACGGCTTTGCGATGCTTCCGTGGGACGTAGTCCTGGATACGGTAGTGAGGAACTTCGCCTGCTAGTTCGCATGGGAATCCAGTGGGGTCGAACGCCTTGATCCGGCTAATGCCGCTACGCCCCGCGCAGAGCCCCGCCCAGGTCTCCCGGACACCAAGCCCGAGCGGGTTGACCGCGCCCAACCCCGTCACGACTACTCGAGCCGGCTCCATCAGCCTGACTCCCGTGACGCGGTGCCGGGCTGCGCCTCATTCAAGACGACGTCGCGCAGCAGCGACGCAAACATGCCGGTGAAAATGAAGTTCTCCTCGGGAAACTTCTTGCCCGCCAGATTCTGGTCGATATGGCTGAACATCAGGTCAATCTCGGCAATGAGTTGGTCGCCACGCAGGATTCTCCCGCTGGTGCTCGCCGCCTCCGGAGCGATGGCCTGAATCTGTGCCTCGATGCGAATGCTGTCACCCGGTCTGACGAAGTCGAAGAAGACCGCTTTGTTGATCTTGGCCAGGACGACTTTCTCTTGAAAATCCCTGGCCTGCCCCACCAAGACTCCCGCCGTTTGCGCCATGCCCTCGATCATCAGGCATTCCGGCATCACCGGAAAACCCGGGAAGTGGTCATGGAGATGTTCCTCGGCCAGGGTTACGTTCTTGACGGCGACGGCACGACGACCGCTCTCAAACTCAACGAACTTGTCGATCCAAATCCAACGCATTCCGGGTTCACACCAAAGCAAACGGCAGGCTGATCTCGTGCCATCCTGCCGCTAACCGTTGATTTTGTAGAGCCTGTTGACTAGGCCACGTTGACCTTGCCGTCGATATAGGTCACGATGGCATTAACGGTAAACAAGTCCGCAAGTTTGTTGATGTCCGGGTTCTGCTGGAACTCGGTCAGATCTGTGTGGGGCACTTTCTCGCGCAGCTCGGCCAGCCCTTTCTCCGTCAATTTCCCGTTGCTGACCAGATCTGGGTTGTTCAGCAGCCCTTCCGCAGGAAACAGCTCTTCGCGCGGTACTTTCAATCCAAATGCCTTTTCCAGGCGGAATACGATGTCCAGGAAGTCAATGCTCTCAGCCCCCAAGTCTCCCATAAGAGTGGCTTCGTTGGTCACCTCTTCGTCGTCAACGCCCAATGCATCCACCAGAACCTCGTGCACCTTTTTGAAAATCTCATCGCGACTCATGCCCATGGTTCCTGCTACCTCCGGTCACTGTGATCTTATGAAAGTCCTTTTCCAAACGTCGGCTTCAACTCTGCTGAGAAAGCAGCTTGTATCGTTTCTTCATCTCTTCGATAATCTGGGCATCGACCGCCGCCCAAGCGCCGGTGCGCTCGGACAGATTGAAGTGCCTCAGCCCAAACCGGGCCTCAACGATTCTCTGTCCCTCCACAGTGCCATACCCAGAGAAGTTGCTTAAGCTCTCTTCAATTGTCCTGGCTTCAACCGTGTACTCGACTTGAGAGCCAGGCGTCAAGAAGCTCTTGTATTTTACATTACGGGCCTCTCCGAGCAATAGCATGCTGTGGGCGAAGTTCTCTGTCTCTCTCACCAGCCAACTAGCCGACTCGATCAGCCCTTCCAGCAAGAGCACACCCGGCAGAACCGGAAATGTCGGAAAGTGGTCGGCCAGATACTCTTCGGCCAACGAAACGCTCTTGACCGCCGTGAGGCACTCGCCTTTTCTCAACGACACAATCTTGTCTATCAGTACGAATTTCATGGCATCAAGTATAACGCGGCCCCAAATTGGCGTTATTTTAGTGGCCGCGAATCCTTTTACCAGTCTTTTTTGGCTTTTTTGCACATAGCTCTTGGTTTGACGGGTTGTTGCAGAAACTAACGCTTTGGGTATACTGCCTTCTCGTATGAACGTTCGCAATGCCAGAATCTCGGACGCCAAGGCCATCTCGGCCTTGATCAACTGTTACGCGGAGCACGATAAGATGCTCTTCCGCTCGTTGGCGGAAATCTACGAGCGTCTTCAAATGTTCCTCGTGGCTGAAGCGGACCAGGCGATCTTTGGTTGCTGCGCACTGGAAATCGTGTGGTCCGACTTGGCGGAAATCAAGTCGCTGGCCGTGGCCCCCGCTCAGATGGGAAAGGGGATCGGGCGTCTCCTGGTCACAGCCGCCGTGGAAAAGGCCCGCCGACTGGGCGTTCCCTGCGTGTTCGCCCTGACCTTGGAGCCGCGGTTTTTCGAGAAGCTTGGGTTCAATACGATCAAGAGAGAGGACCTTCCGATGAAGGTCTGGAGCGATTGTGCCCGATGTCCGAAGCAGCAGGAATGTGATGAAATTGCGGTAGCAAAGACGCTGCTGGACGAACCTCCGGCCCCGGCAGGGGGGCGCTCAGCCG
>CAYNQP010000311.1:0-5153 GCA_964399325.1 uncultured Pirellulales bacterium | reverse complement strand
CTTCGAAAATAGAAACCGTTGATGTCGGGAATCCTAACCATTAGGATGGCACTAAGCAAGGGGTACAGTCACTGTCGCCCCGAAATAACACGGGTCCACATCCCCGGTGATCGCCACATTTCATATCTTCTCACGCAGAGGTGCGCGGACGCAGAGATGGGAAGCTGTCGCCGTCACCGCCTACAATCTCATGCACAAGTCGATTCCGCACAGCCATGAAGCACCTCCGGCCCAGGTGGCGCCCCGATCTTGGCCATATCGCCGCCTTAAGACACCGACAGAAAGAAGACCGAGATAGACATAACGTACCGCCCACAAGCGAATTTGCCTTGAAATGTGCCGAATACCGGGCTAAAAGGTGTTCTTTGAAACCAAACGACCGTATACGTGTAAGGCGTTGCAGATGAGATACAGCCAGATGCTGATACCAACGGTGAAGGAAATCCCTGCCGATGCAGAGATAGCCAGCCACCAACTGATGATCCGGGCCGGCCTGATACGCAGAGTGGCCAGCGGCACTTACACCTACCTGCCGCTAGGATGGCGCAGCCTCAAGAAGATCATCGCGATCGTCCGGGAGGAGATGGACCGGGCCGGCGCCCTGGAAATCCTGGTGCCGTCCATGCAGCCGCTCGATCTGTGGGACCAGACTGGGCGGAGCGTCGATTACGGCCCAACCATGTTCCGCATCCAGGACCGTCACGGCAAATGGAGCGCACTCGGCCCGACCGCCGAGGAGGTCTTCACGTATCATGCGGCCAGCGAGATACAGTCATACAAGCAGATGCCCTTGAACCTGTACCAAATCAGCGCGAAGTTCCGCGATGAGTTCCGGCCCCGATTCGGCGTGATCCGCTCCCGCGAGTTCATGATGAAAGATGCCTACAGTTTCGATGCCGATCTCGAAGGCCTCCACAAGTCGTACATGGCCATGTACAACGCCTACTGCCGCATCTTCAAGCACTGTGGTCTCGACTACGTGATCGTCGAGGCCGAATCGGGCGAGATGGGCGGCTCGGGCTCTCATCAATTCACCATCCCCTGCGCTTCCGGCGAAGATACGATCGTCTACACTGCAGATGCCTCGTACGCCGCCAATCTGGAGAAGGCCGCAGTCGATCCGCTGCCGAAGGAGCAGTCCCCCATTCAGGTCGGCGCCCCCGAGAACATCCACACGCCCAATGTCGGCAGTATCGAGGCGGTCTGCACATTTCTCAGGACCCAACCCCAGGATATGATCAAGACCCTTATTTTCTCGGCCGGCGGCGAGACCGTGGCGGCCCTGGTTCGGGGCGACCACGAGTTGAATCCTGAGAAGCTCACTCAAGTGCTGGGCGGAGTGCATCTCGAATTGGCTGATGAGGCAACGATAGAAACAGTCACGGGCGCCAAAGTCGGATTCGCCGGGCCCAGGGCCCTGGTGGATCGGGTGTCCAAACTGGTCGTCGACCATGCCGTTGCCGCCATGGCGGTTGGGGTCACCGGCGCGAATAAGACGGACTTTCACACCCGAAACATTGTGCCCGGCCGAGATTTCCCGCTTGAGGGTGACAACGTTGTGGCTACCGACATACGCAATGCGACCGAAGGCGATACGTACGGTGGCAAACCGCTCCTTTTCAAAAGGGGCATCGAGGTCGGGCAGGTCTTCAAGCTCGGGACCAAATGCAGCAAGAAACTCGGGGCCACCTTCCTCGACGAAAGTGGCATTGAGAACCCTTGCCTGATGGGCTGCTATGGCATCGGGATCAACCGGATCATGGCCTCCGCCATCGAACAATATAACGACGAAAACGGCATCGTCTGGCCAATCAGCATTGCGCCCTTCGAGGTTCTGATCACCCCCGTCAACCAGGACAGTCCCGACGTCGTCAACGCGGCCGAACAGATCTACCAGAAGCTCCAGAGCGTTGACGTGGAAGTGCTCATCGACGATCGTGACCTGCGGGGCGGCATTAAATTCAAAGATGCCGACCTGATTGGCATCCCGATCAGGATCACCGTCGGCAAGAAATCCGTCGCCGAGGGCAACGTGGAGGTCAAGCTGCGCGGCCGGGCCGAGATCCGCAAGATCCCGATCTCAGAAGCCCCACAGGCAGCCATTGAACTCGTGAGGTCACTCAAGGAACAGCTAGAAGGCTGAAATGAACTGCCGCGGCGCTATTCTCGTACAAGAGCGCTTCGCAGTGCTGGGAATCGCGTAACCGGAAGACAGAGATATCAGACCGCCTCTGGACAGGAGAAGACCCATGAAAGATACTGAGCTCTCCCGCAGAAAGCTGATCCGCAACACGTCCATTATCGCCGCTGGAGCGGTTGCCGCGCGTCTGGCGGGCAGAACCGACGCCGCCGCAACCGAGGCGGTCGAGCGTGTGGCGACGAAAGGCCGCATCAACCAGTCCGTCAGTCGATGGTGCTACGGCGGGTGGTCACTCGATCAATTGTGCGAGGTATCCAAGAAGCTCGGCATCAAGGCCATTGACCTTCTCGATCCGGGCGATTTCGCCACGGTCAAGAAGCATGGCCTTGTCTGCGCCCTCGCCAATAGCCATTCTCTGACTAACGGCTTGGCCGAGAAGAAGTACCACGAAGAATGTCTCGCCAAACTCCGCGAAGCCATCGACGCCACGTCCGACGCCGGTTTCCCCAATGTCGTCGCCTTCCCCGGGAACCGCCGAGGCATGCCGGAAGACGTGGGTGTCGAGAATACCGTCACGGCGCTCAAGCAGATCGTTGGGCACGCCGAGCAGAAGAAAGTCACCATCTGCATGGAGTACCTCAACAGCAAGGTCGACCACAGGGACTACATGTTCGACAACATGGCCTGGGGCGTGGAGGTCTGCAAACGCGTAGGCTCCGAGCGAGTCAAGGTCCTCTACGACATTTACCATGCCCAGATCATGGAGGGCGATATCATCCGCACAATCCAGGCGAACAATGATTTTATCGGCCACTACCACACGGGCGGCAACCCGGGCCGCAACGAAATTGACGACACACAGGAGTTGTACTACCCAGCCATCATGCGGGCTATCGCCGATACCGGCTTCACGGGTTATGTCGCCCATGAATTTGTTCCGAAGCGCGATCCATTGCGGTCTCTTACGTATGCCGTGCGAGTCTGCGACGTATGAACGAGCAAATCGGTAGCGGCAAGCATCGGACATCCGATAATACCGCGCGAGGGATTGGATAGAGTCCGATGCGTCGTGTGCCCCCAAGCGGGTGGTGGCTATTGACGGGAACCACCCTCGGGAGATCATGGCAAAACCATGGTGATTCGCTGCAATTCGAGTTCATCCGGCCCAATTCAGCCCTTTTGTTCTTTGCATACGGGTAGATAATCTGGTAAAATAGGGCCTATAGATAAGTTTTTTGTGCGTTTGGATCGTCGTGGCAGAGAGGATATGGCAATCCGAATGAAGTGCTTCAGAAATATCCTGTTCGGTATGCTGCTGATCGCCACGGGCAACAGCCCGTCCGATGCTAAATTTCTTACCGACAACGAGGCCAAGTCCCCACCCAGGCCTCGGATTGCGTGTTTGCCGACCCCCACGTTTGGCACGCGTTATCTCGACCCCGACAATCTGAGCCCGCACGCCTACAACTTTGCCCTCTGGGAATCCGACGGCATTGTCTACACCTGCCGGGGCGGTCACATCGATCTGACGCATCTGCGAAAGACGGCGGACTGGACAGCCTACCTGGCCTACCACATCCGGCAAGCGCTGCTCGACAGTAAGGCACACCTCGCGTTCAAGATGCATGAACCTTCACGATACCAGGTCCGGCTTCAATACCCGCACGGTTGGAAACATCTGTTGCCGGATGAAAGACAGGAAATCGCTCGGGACGCATCAGTCAAATTGGGCCAGTATCTTGCCTACGTGGGCAGTGCTTGGCACGAGATACTCACGTGGTATGGGTACAAAGGGTCCGGGTTCTTCCCGGAGTATCATTCCTCCTTCTCCTGGGAAGACAACTACTCCAACGCTCTGGGCAGCTACATCGGCGTCCTCGCCTTGCGAGACGCTGAGCACGATTTTGTCGAGGCGATGGCATTGCTCATCGAGCGCGAGCTTCAAGCGTTGCAGGTCCAGCCCAAGGGAACAGCCAAGGATGCCGCCGAACGAGTCAGGGGGTCATGGTTCACCGGGGGATATCTCAAAGTCACCATGGTCAAGCGGCATCTCGATGTCGGTCTCGACAACGGAATGGTCATGCCCTGGCTCATACCGAACGTCGGCGCCTGTCATGGTGCTGCACCGAAACCCTATCCGGTCCCGACTCTCGCTCCCCTGGAGGAACACGAATTTCACGTGACGGTCGAGATCGAGCCTCGAGAGTGGGAAAGGAACGAGATTCTTCGGGTCGTTTACCCGAATCCGAAAGGGCGAGAAGCTCGTATTGAGCCGGCGAAGCATTTTGGCGCTATCATTGAAGACATCAGAGCCACCGCCGTTGAGAGATATGGCCCGCGCGCCGATGAGTGCGGCGCCTCATCGAACATGTTCCTACCATCCCAGGCGCACCACAGCGGGGCCATCGAGGACAGATCCATGGCCCCTGACTGGAACGACAATCAGGGATTGGATGTCCTCGACGTTACCAGCCTGGCCGACCACCGGCTGGCCGAAAGTAGTACGCGACCATAATGCTCAACCAGAAGACGGCTTGACGCGGCCCCACAAATCAACATTGGGCATTTCGGAGAAGACAGTAATCACAGCCTATGTGGGAACTCAAGGACCCTAATCCGGTCAAGTTGATCGTCGGCATCCTCGCCTCGGACGATCATGGGCTGACTGCCGCCAGAAGCTCGCTGGTTTCGCGTCTCGGCGCCATAGACCTTGTCAGTGACATCTGGCTTTTCAACCAGACGATTTACTACAGCGAACAGACGGGGCCACATATACTGAGGCAGTTTGTCAGCATCGAACAGCTCATCGGTCCCGGCGAATTATCTGATCTGAAGCTCCGCACGAACGAAATCGAAAGGGAGATGGCCAAAGCCCACCCGTCGCCCTTCCCGCGACCCGTCAATCTCGACCCGGGCATCATCGAACCTTCGAAACTCATCCTGGCGACCACCAAAAATTACTCCCACCGCATCTACATCGGCAAGAAAATATACGCCGAAGTCACACTTGTTT
>CAYNQP010000310.1:0-5180 GCA_964399325.1 uncultured Pirellulales bacterium | reverse complement strand
GGTCGCGAATGGTGATGCCGGGCGTCACGATGAGGAACGTATCGGAGAAACGCGCATCCTGCGGGTTGGCGAGCTTGTTCAACGTGTGCCAGGCGATGACCATGCCCATGACGACGGTCTTGCCCGAACCGGTAGCCATTTTGAAGGCCGTACGGGGCAGGCCGGGGTTCGAGGAATCGTTGGCCTGACGCAACTCGTTCTCGATCCAGGCGTCCCCATACTTCTTCGCCACTTCGGTCAGATAGATGGCTGTCTCAAGCGCCTCGATCTGGCAGAAGAACAGCTTCTTCTCGCGCTCGGGGTCGGTCCAGTAGGCCAGCAGCCGACTCGTCGTGGGTGTCACGCCGATATAGCCGCCTTCACGCCAGAGTTTCACACGCGTCCGAATCTGGTTGACGAGTTTGTTTTCCTCGATCCGGTCCTGCGTCCATTCCGTGTCAAACTCGAGCTGCTTCTGGCCTTTCTTACGTGGCCGGGCGATAGGAACGAAGTACGAACTGCTCCTGCGTCCATCGATGACCTCGTCGGTGATGCCTTCGTCGCTGAAACGAAAATGCCGAGTCGGCTCGTAGAACGGGGAGTTGATGACCGGATTCTCGATAACAATCTGTTTCACAGATCAATTCTCTCTGACGTTGTCAACCTGTCAACGACAATCAGCACATTCTCCGCCATGTCGCATCCTCATGTTCTGATATCGGGCCGTTGGGCCGGGACTTCCTGTTGCCAATATCGGCGACAAACGACGTTTCGACAAGGAAAAAGAACAGAAGCGACGAAACGGGCTGCTCGCTTGACGCGATGGGGCGGGGGGATTAGGCTGGGGGGCGGGTTTGTAGTGACGCCGTAAGGCGTTGGCTCCCAAGTGTAGAATGTGAAGTGTCAAGTCTGAAGTCTGAAGTTGGAAGTGTGACGTGTGACGTTGGAGGGCATGACGCCAGGCCCATTTTGCCTGGCACTTGGAACTTCAAGCTTGAAACTCCGTTTGATGCCCTTACGGGCACACTACGAACGGCGACACGGTTGGGCAGGGAGGCTTTGGTATGAAGAAGGTCGGGACGTTGTTTCTGCAGGGGCTGCTGGCGATTGCGCCGATCGCGCTGACGGTGTACGTGCTGTACTGGCTGGCGGTGTCGGCCGAGTCGGTGCTGGGCAAGGGCATCACCTATGTCATCCGCGAGGACCACTACGTGCCCGGGATGGGAGTGGCGGCGGGCTTTCTGCTGACGCTGGGCGTCGGCGTCCTCTTGCGGCTGTGGCTGTTCCGGAAGGTGTTCAACCTGGCCGAGCTGATCCTGCAGAGGATCCCGGGCATCAAGTCGATCTACGGGTCGATCCGCGACCTGGTCGGGTTCTTCGACAGCACCAAGCAGAAGGAGTTCGACAAGACCGTCATGGTGACGGTGGGCGACCCGCAGGTGCGGCTGATGGGGCTGGTGACGCGCGAAGACTTCTCCGACCTGCCCGCGGGCATCGGCGACGAGCAGACCGTCGCGGTCTACCTGCCGATGAGCTACCAACTGGGCGGCTTCACCGTCATGGTGCCTAAGAGCAAGATCCAGGCGGTGGATATGAAGGTCGATCAGACCCTGCAATTCCTGCTGACGGCGGGCGTCTCCTCGAAGAGCAAAGACCAGAACGACGCTAACGCCAAATCCGAAATCCGAAGCTCGAAATCCGAAACAGATCCAAAACCCAAATGACCAAAACAGTTAATCCCGATGCACATCGGGCTGCTCTTTCATCGCGAGTTTCGACATTCAGACTTCGTGCTTCCCGCAATGTTGGAAGCAATGCGGGTTAGCCCGGCACTTTGTACGTGCCCGCGAGGACCTGGCCGACGACTTTGTCCAGATCGGCCATGGGATGGCCGAACCAGATGACCTTGCCCTTGGCGTCCACGACGAATGCCGTGGGGATGCCGCCCTGCTGGAAGGCCGTCATGTATCCGTCAACCACCGCCCCGGTCGTATCGATCGCCACATTGTAGTCCATCTTGCCGCCCATCCTCGTTACAAAAGGCTTGACGGTGGGCAACTTCTCGTTCGAGACGCCGACAAAGACGACGCCTTGGTCCGCGTACTTCTTCTGCAGCTCGGTCAGGTGCGGGATGCTCGTGAGGCACGGCGGGCACCACGTGGCCCAGAACTCGACCACATAAACCTTGCCCGGCGTGATCGCGGCCGGTTCGCCCTTGACCCACGTCAGGCCCGTCAGCGGGTACGCCGCGTCGCCCAGCTTGGTGGGAACAACCGGCGGCGCCGCCTCAGCGGCCGGCATCTGTACGGCCTCAGCCTCGGGGGCGGCTGCGGGCTGCACCTCGGCCATTTGTACCGTCGGGGCCGCGAGGGCCTCCGGCTGCGGGGTCTGATCGCCCACCTCGGCCGGCTCCTCCTTCTTCGCACAACTCGTCAGCACCGCCAGGCAAAACACTATCGTCCCAATGGTCTTAATCATCTGTCGCCCTTTCGCTCATTCTCTTGCGTTTCATGCAACGGCAGAACAGGCATCGGCGCGGTATCGCCCCCGACGGCCCGTCAGTGCCCGATTGAAGTAGTTATACCCGTTCCTGGTTGCATACGCCATACACTTGACGCAATTCGCACGCTATTGGCGGCCTATGACAATGCCTGGGGGGGCCCCAACGATGAAGGCGAGGCCGCGTATGCCGCACATTTTGGGCGAACAAAGCCGCGACCCGCGGGTATAGGGTGGACGTGTGCCTCTATCTACGGCAAGATCGGGGAGCAGCTTTCGGGCCGCCAGTGGACAGGTTCGTATTCCTAGCTTGATGTTCAACGAAGTGAAAGGAACTCCAAATGAAGCACCAGGCAACGCGCAGTATCACTGTCATCTTACTTGCAACTCTGGTAGCTACCTCGGCTTGGGCCGCGGCGGCACAGGACAACTGGCCGACCTGGCGCGGGCCGGACGGCACCGGCGTCGCTCTCAAGGGCAATCCGCCCACCACGTGGAGCGAGTCTGAGAACATCAAGTGGAAGGTCGAAATACCGGGAAAGGGACAATCCTCTCCTGTTATCTGGGGTAACAAGATATTCTTCCAAACCGCCATTGATACGGGCCAGGCAGGCACCGCCGAGGCCCAGCCCACACCGCCCGCTTCCCCGCAGGCCGGCGGTCGCGGCGGTCGCGGCGGCTTCGGCGGCGGACGGGCCCCGACCACCATCCACAAATTTGACGTCGTCTGCCTGGACCGGGCCACGGGCAAGGTTCTCTGGCAGAAGACCGCCGCCGAGGTGGTACCTCACGAAGGCCATCAGCAGACCGGCGGCTTTGCATCGTATTCCCCCATCACCGACGGCAAATACGTCTGGGCCAGTTTCGGCTCGCGCGGCCTGCACTGCTTCGATATGGACGGCAATCTGAAATGGAGCAAACCCCTGATCCAGATGCGCACACGCGCCGGCTTCGGCGAAGGCAGTTCCCCCTGCCTGGCTGGGGACGCGGTCGTTGTCGTCTGCGACCACGAAGACCAATCGGTTATCTTCGCGTTCAACAAAGAGACGGGTGAACCGCTCTGGCAAAAGGACCGCGATGAACAGACCTCCTGGGCCACCCCGGTAGCGACCGAGGTCGATGGCAAGGTGCAGGTTATCGTCTGCGCGACGAACTTCACCCGCAGCTATGACGCGAAGACCGGCGCGATTGTCTGGCAGTGCAGCGGCCAAACGGCTAATGCCATCCCGACGCCTATCGTGGCGTTTGACATGGTCTTCTGCATTAGCGGCTTCCGCGGCAGTTCCCTCCAGGCGATCAAGCTTGGCCGTACGGGCGATCTGAGCGGGACCGACGCTGTTGCCTGGCAGATGGGCGATGGGACACCCTACGTGCCATCGGGCGTGCTGATGGGCGAACGCCTGTTTTTCTGCGGCGACGGCAACAATAAAGGCGTTATCTCCTGTTACAATGCCAAGACCGGCAAGGCCCTGTATTCGAAGCAACCACTCGAGGGCGTCAACACGATCTATGGCTCCTTTGTGGGCGTGGGAGACCGCGTCTACATCCCGTCGCGCAATGGGACCGTCGCCGTTGTCAAGAACGCCGACGCGTTCGAGGTCCTGGCAACCAACAAACTCGACGACGGTTTCGACGCCACCCCAGCCATTGTGGGCGATGAGCTCTATCTGCGCGGCAACAAGCACCTCTATTGCATTGCCAAACAGTAGAGGCAGAAACCATATCACGAGTCCTACGCAAGCGCACGCGGGCCATCTGCAAGGATGGCCCGTTTCTTTTTGAACGAGGCAATATGGTCCCTTTCACGGTCGTGCTCGAGTGCGGTCTGTCCCGCGCAGGGCCCGGGACCCTAAAGGGGGGTCGAGACAGGTCTGCTCGGCATGGAGCACTTCGCAGAACAGAATTGACCGCTCTGAGGAGGTCGCGAAAGATAAATGAGATCGCTCAACTCTGTGACCGGCCTCTGCTATACTGGCTGTGGAAGAATACGTTGCGAATCAGGCACTCTTCTGTGAGAGATCATGAAGGTTAGATCCAGGAAACCAGGTCGGGCCAAACCCGCAAAGGCCTCCCCGAAGCGTGCGGGCGGAAAGCATCGATGGGGCTTTGTCGCAGGGGTAACAGCTTTGATCGTGACAGCCGCGATCTGGGGGTTGAGATATGTGCTGCCCGGAGACAAGCGGCCCTCGATCCCGTTGCCGAGCTTACCTCAAACCGCTGGAACGCAAATCGAATCCTTCCTCGCGTCCCTCCAGGACCGGTCCGCTCAGAACGTCGCGGACATCAAGGCCGAAGAACGAGCGCTGGCTGAGGCCGTCGTCTCAGACTTCCCCAATCGGGCCGAGCCGTTGTGTCTGTTGGCCTCCGTCCATCAGAGCCACCGCGACATTCAACAAGCAGAGCAGTTGTACAAGAAGGCCCTGACCATCGACCCGTCTCAATCCGAGGTCTATGGTAGGCTGGGTCTGATGGCCCAGGAAAGCGATCAGCTCGACCAGGCGATCGCCTATTGGCAACAGGGGCTAAAGGTGAATCCTCAAGCACCGAACCTGCGGTGGCACTTGGCCGACGCGCTAATCCTGCAAGGTCGTCTCGAAGGCACCGTGGAACTGCTTGAAACCGAATGTACGCTCACGCCCAAGGCTGCGCGAAACTACTTCTTGTTGGGCCAGGTCCATCTCAAGCAAAACGCCTACGAGCAG
>CAYNQP010000309.1:0-5181 GCA_964399325.1 uncultured Pirellulales bacterium | reverse complement strand
ACCACCGGGCACCCAAGCCGCTTCATCATTTCGATCGCGGTCATATCGTTCACCAGCCGGTTGTAGCCGAAGAAAGTCCCTCTCTCCGTGAGCAGGATCTGCTCGTTCGCACACCCCCGGATCTTCTCGACCACGTTCTGCATCTCCTCCGGCGACAGGAATTGGCCCTTCTTAACATTGATGGGCTTTCCCGTCTCGGCACAGGCACAGAGCAAATCCGTCTGGCGACACAGGAAGGCCGGCACCTGCAGACAATCGACCACAGCGCCAACGGGCCCAGCCTGGACCGTCTCGTGTACATCGGTCATTACGGGCAGGCCGGTTTCGGCGCGAACCTTGGCCAGGATTCGCAGCCCCTCTTCGATCCCGGGACCCCGGAAGCTGGCGATGCTACTCCGATTGGCCTTGTCGAAACTGGCTTTGAAGACAATGTCAATCTTGGTGCGTTCGGATGTCCGCACGAGATGCTGCGCGATCTCCAGGCAGTTCTGCTCGCTCTCAATCACGCACGGCCCGGCCATCACGAACAAGGGCCTGTCCAGGCCAACTTCGATACTACCGATCTTGAATGTCATTGTAGTCATCCGCTATTAGCAGGTTGACACGACGCTATCCTATGCGCTGCCGCACGACCACACCGGGCACGGCGATCAGCGTAACGATCTGAGAATCCGCGACCGGATACCGGCCGGGTGGGCGCCCGCCGGAACCATGCACCGAACGGCGCCGGGTATGATTCCAATACGAATCGGCAGGGTCGGACCCGGATCACCGTCGATCTCGGTCTTGATGTCCTCGACTGTTGAACTCACCATGATGTCTCTACCTTGCCGGTAGATCACGTCGCAGCAGTTCGCGTGATGTTTCAGGACCGTCAGGATCGAATGCTTCACCAGATGAACGCGCCCCGCACACTTGTAGATACAGACATCCAGCAGCCCGTCACCGAAATCCGCATAGCGCAGTATCTGAAGTCCGATCGCATAGCGCGAGATATTCCCGACGAAAACCATACCTGGTCCGTCGAACACCGGCTGACCGTCCACCTCGACCTTCATCGGTTCAAACCTGTGGCCCCATACGGTTCGCCACAGAGGCTGGATGTAATCGAAGTAGTTGATATGCCCGGTGCGCCGTCGGCTGACACGCTCAACGACGGCCCCGTCGAAGCCGAAGCCGGCAATCGACGCGAAGCATTTGCCATTGGCTGTCCCCAAATCAAGAGAGCGCGTGACGCCGGCCTCAAACGCCCTGATGAGCGTCTCCACACGCCGATCGAAACCAAGCTCGTTCGCCAGCAGGTTCTCCGTCCCACCGGGAATCACAAGCAACGGCTTCGAGCTTCCCGCCAGGGCGTGAGTCACTTCCCGGAGGGTGCCATCACCGCCGGCCGCCGCGATCAGCATGCAGTCCGCATCAGCGGTGGCATACGTCGTTAGTTCGCGCGCATGTTGCAGGGATTTTGTCAGCCTGACGCGCGTCCGATAGCCCTTGTCCGCCAAATAGCGGTGGAACCGCCAACAGGCGAACTTGCCGCTGCTGGCGCCGGACTTCGGGTTCACGATATACATGATGTAACCGTCGGACGGCTTCATGATCGCTCGAATTGCCGCCTCACAAATACACTTCTTTCTGTGCCAATCCGAGCCGGGACAGTTCCGTCGTGATCAGGGCCGCATAGCTGTCCATCACGTGAGACGCCCTCGTCAGCCCCAGCATGTCCCGCACCTGCGCAATCGTATTCGATTCAGGCCCTTCGATTTCCACAAATGCCCCAACCAGAGGCAGCTCATCCAGGGCCACCTCACAACCTTCCACTCGCCAGGTGCAACGCCTCTTGTTGAAGGCGAGCACCCGGAAGTATCCCAGGGCGTTCAGCAGACGCTCCATCGCCTCAGCATCTTCGACGGCAAGGTTGATCTCCTGCCTCTTCTTGAAGTCATCGACCTGTTTGGCGCCTTTGTAGGTCAGGATCAAACGCTCGCCCTCCTCAGAGGTTTCGCGCCGCAGACGAATGCACTGATCTGCCCGAGTCAACTCGCTGTCGGCCGAATCGAAGTAGTAGTCCGTCTGGATCACCTGAGAAACCATGGGCGCACCTCGCTCGGCCAACCGATGCTTGACCTCATCGAGCGAGTCCACCTTGAGCTTGGCTTCTATCTCCACATACATGGGCATTCCTCGCCGTGACTATGCCACGATATTCACAAGCCGAGATTTGATGACAATGACTTTCTTCGGCGACTTGCCGCCCAGCGTCTCCATCACCTTCTCATTGCTGAGGGCCCTGGCTTTGATCGACGCCTCATCGGCTTCAGCGGCGACCACGATCCGGTCCTTGATCTTGCCGTTGACCTGCACCGCAAGCTCGATCTCTTTCTCTTGGATGAGACTCTTGTCGTATTCCGGCCACGGCTCATAGGCGAGGCTCTCGCCGTGCCCCAGCCGTTGCCAGAGTTCCTCCGCAATGTGCGGTGCGAACGGCGCCAGCATCAGCACCAGCGGCTCCAGCACGGATCGGGGTCTGACGCCCTGCCGGCCCAAGTGGTTGACCAGAATCATCATCGCACTGATGGCGGTGTTGAAACCGAATGTCTCGATGTCGCCGCCGACCTTCTTGATCGTCTGGTGCAGCAGGCGCAGGGTTTCCTCGTCGGCCTCGGCATCCTGAACCGCCGCCGCGAGTTGCCCGGTTTCCTCGTCCACCATCAGGCGCCACGTCTTTTGCAGGAAGCGATACACTCCCTGTACCCCTTGCGTGCTCCAGGGCTTCATCGCCTCGAGCGGCCCCATGAACATCTCGTACAGACGCACGGAATCAGCGCCGTGATCGGCAATGACCTGGTCGGGGTTGACCACGTTGCCGCGCGACTTGCTCATCTTCTGGCCATCCTCACCCAGGATCATCCCCTGGTTGACCAGCTTCTTGAACGGCTCCTTCGTGTGGACTTTGCCCAGGTCGTACAGGAACTTGTGCCAGAATCGCGAGTACAGCAGATGCAGCACCGCGTGCTCGGCGCCACCGATGTACAGGTCCACCGGCATCCAGTAGTCCTCCTTCTCCGGCGCCCACCCGCATTCGGCGTTACGCGGGTCGAGATACCGCAAGTAGTACCAGCAACTGCCGGCCCACTGCGGCATCGTGTTCGTCTCGCGATGGGCCTGCGTCCCGTCCGGTAAAGTGACGTTGACCCAATCAGTGGCCTTGGCCAGGGGTGGCTCGCCCGTCCCCAAGGGCTTGTAGTCCTCCACCTGGGGCAAGCGAAGCGGCAACTCATTCTCGCTCATGCCCCTCACGCCACCGTCAGCCAGGTGCAGGATCGGGAACGGCTCGCCCCAGTACCGCTGACGGCTGAACAGCCAGTCCCGCAGCTTGTAGTTGATCGCCTTCTTGCCCAACCCCCTTTTCTCCAGCCATTGGGTAATCGTCTTCTTGGCTTCGGGCGTCCCCAGGGCGCTAATAACCCCAGAGTTCACGGAAACACCATTGCCTATCATGGCGTCCGGAAAGATTTCAGGGTGCGCGATGTAGCGATCTCGCAGTTGTTCCCACGGCAAAGGTCGAGGCCCGTCCTCTGGGCGCTCGAGCATGAAATCGTCAGTCTGCTCGGGCAAGACTACGACACGGATTGGCAAATTGAACTTCTTGGCGAACTCGAAGTCGCGCGAGTCGTGCGCCGGCACCGCCATGATGGCGCCGGTCCCGTAGCTGATCAGCACATAGTCGCTTATCCAAATCGGGATTCGTTCATCGTTGACCGGATTGACCGCGTAGGCGCCCGTGAATACCCCCGTCTTGTCCTTGGCCAAGTCGGTGCGGTCCAGATCGCTCTTGCGTGCGGCCGCCTCGCAGTATTCCTTCACCGCCTGTCTCTGCCCCTCGATCGTAATCACATCGACCAGCGCGTGCTCCGGCGCCATAACCATGTACGTAGCGCCAAAGAGCGTGTCCGGCCTTGTCGTAAACACCCAAATGTCCTTATCGTGTCCGTCGATCTTGAAGCAGACTTCCGCACCGACGCTCTTGCCGATCCAGTCCATCTGAAGCTTCTTGATCGATTCGGGCCAATCCACCTCCTTCAGATCGTCGAGCAGCCGCTCGGCGTACTTGGTGATGCGCAGCATCCACTGTCGCATCGGCCGGCGGATCACGGCGTGCCCTCCACGCTCGCTGACCCCACCGACCACTTCCTCATTGGCCAAAACCGTACCCAAATCGGGGCACCAGTTCACCGCCACATCCGACTGATAGGCCATTCGACGATCGTCGATGAACCTGCGTCCGGCCTCTTCGCTCAGACCGTCGGGAACCCGTAATTCTTCGATGGGCCTGGCCTTCTGCTGGGCCTCGTCGAAGTAGCAGTTGAACAGTTTCAGGAATATCCATTGCGTCCACCGGTAGTATTCCGGGTCAGTGGTCGCAATCTCGCGGTCCCAATCGTAGCTGAACCCCAGCGACTTCGTCTGGCGCCGCATGTTGGCGATGTTCCTGTGAGTCGTCTCCTCCGGATGCGTACCCGTGTTGATCGCGTGCTGCTCGGCCGGCAGGCCAAACGCATCCCATCCGAACGGATGCAGGACGTTGAAGCCTTTCATCCGCTTGTACCGTGTAACGATATCGCTGGCGGTGTAGCCTTCCGGGTGTCCCACGTGCAGGCCCTGGCCGCTCGGGTAGGGAAACATGTCCAGGACGTAGTACTTCGGCCTGGATGTGTCGCAATCCGTCGCCTTGAAGGTCTTGTTCTCTTCCCAGAATCTCTGCCACTTCTTCTCGATCTCACCAAAGCTGTAGGTGCCTTCTGTTGTGCCCATTGACCTCAACAACCTTTCCCAAACTAACGAACGCGGCTTCTGATCTTGGTTCCGGCCCCCACCGTCGGACTCCGCACTATACTCGATTTGGCGGCTGCTTTGTACATAAACTTGCCGGCGCCGCCGAGCCGCGGCCCCCCATCGACGGCATGGCCCGGAAAATTCGTGCAACGGGTTCATTGACCCCATATAATAGGTCTCCATGAAACTGCCAAAACTTGAAAAACCGGATAGATACACAGGGCTGTACATCTTCGACTTCGGCGATCATGCCGGGGTGGGATTCACGGCCGAGGAAGTCGCTGAGCTGCTCGATAGCGAGAGATACCGAGAGGGCAAGGTCTATAAGATATACCGGGCCTACCCCGA
>CAYNQP010000308.1:0-5186 GCA_964399325.1 uncultured Pirellulales bacterium | reverse complement strand
CGGTATTGTTCGGTTTTGTCAAAGAGGCCGGACAGCTCCTCTGTCTCGATCGGCACATTGCGACCGCGGCCGGCAACAAGCTGCAGGGCAAGAAACGTCGGCTGATCCTGAGGCAGCGCAACATGGCCTACGACGATAGGCAGTTCCGTTTCCATGCCCGCCGAGGCCAGCAACGCTTCGGGAGACGCCCAACGCGATGAATCCGCAACGGACATCTCCGCACCCATCGGCATCACGCCGCGAATGGTCCCCGGCTTGCCGCGCAAGATGAAGCTGTTGGCCTCGATAGAAATCGCATTGTCTCGGCAGTACTCGGGCCGCAGTTGAAAGAACCGGCTCACCGGCTCGCGTTCGCACCCGATGTCGCCGCTGCGAGCCCCCTTGTCGCCATTCATCCCGCCATAAGCCCAGATCAATTCCACGGGCGGGCCCGGCCCGGCGAGTTGGATGCGTACGAGCAGCCCGTCAGTGGCATACATCGTTATCGCCGTCAGGTGCAGCGTCGCCCCGCCGAGCAACGGATCGCGGATTTCGTACAGCACGGAACCCGGGCGGTAGCGGGCGACGACCCGCTCGGCATCGAAGAGCCACTTGGCGCCCTCGGCCGTCCTCACCCCCAGACGCAGGTTGCCGCCCCGGCCGGGAAGGTACAGCGAGAACTCGGGCATGTCCCCGGCGTCCACTCGAAAGCCCCGGCTGCGACCCGAGGACATCCGCTCCGCATCCGCGCCGGGCGGCGGCGAATCATAGGCGTAGAGGGGGCGGTTGAAGAACTCGCGGCTGTCCGCGATGACGAAGTCTGTGCCGTCCGGCTGGTAACGCAGCGCACGTGACGGACCGCCCTCAAACGTCGGTCGCACGACCATGATCCGTTCTGGTGGATTGTAAGGTTGAGCGCCGATGGCGAGTACCATCGCGGTCAACGCTGCCAACGACGCAGTGATCCTCCGACAAGCAGTACACGCCGCATGGTGGTCTTCTCGCGACAGCAAGTCTTAGCGTTGCCTCCTGAAGCCTCGGAATCCTCTCATGCCTCTGCCTGAGATGACCGTGTCGGCCCCGCGGTTGACCTCGTCCGAGATGTTCATGTCCCGGACCTTCTGGGCCAGGGCGCGGGCGGCCTGCCTGTCGGTCCTCAGCATGCTGGTAGCACACGTGACGGCCGCCAAACCGGCTTCACTCCTGAGGCTCTCATCGTTGGCAAGCTCCAGCAGTCGATCCGCGGCTATCTGACTGGGCAGCGAACCCAGCGTGGCGATGGCCTGTCGTTTCTCGTCGTCGCGTCGCGTTTGCGTCAGTGCCAGCAGGCAAAGCGCCGTCCGTTCATCGACCGGGATTTCACTGCCAGCGCTTATCAGGCGCAGGGCGCCTCTCGTCGCCAAGACGTAATGCGTCAGGGACGTTTGGGGCTTGGCGGCAATATCAAGCAGAAGGGCGGCCGCTTCGTAATCGGGCCAGTTGCTCAGCGTGCGAATGCCGGCATCGCGCAGGATCCCCTCACTGGAATTGGCTGCTTCAACAACGGGCGCCAGGGCCGTCGCCCCGCCAAGAGCATTCAGCGACGTCATCAGGAAGATTCTGGTCTCCGCGCCGGAGGTCCTCATCCGATCGGTAATAACTCGCGCCGCGACGTCTTTGTCGGTGGCCTTGGCCAGGACAGATCTGAGCGCTGTAATAGCCTTCGCAATGACCGTGTCGCTCCTCACTTTGGCTACCAGATCGGCAAGAGCTCGGACATCGACCAAATCGGCCACCTGCACCAGGGCGTCAAACGAAGCGGCACTGATGTCATCGTTGCTCTCGCCCGCGTAACCGAGCAGCTTCTTGGCTGTCCCGGCCCCGCGACGCTGCCCCAGAAGGTCGATGGCAACCACGCGAACCTTGACATCACCGGAGGCCGCCCGAGCATTGATGAACTTCTCGACATCCGATCCGGACATTGCCGCTAGACCTGCGCGGGCAGCTTTTCGCATGGGGCCGTCGCCATTGACGGCGATCTCCATCAGAGCCTTGGCGCCTGCTTCGGTCCCGATCTTGGCCAACGCATTGACAGCAGCCAAGCGCACGGGCTCATCCGGGCTGGCCAGGAATCCCTTGGCCACGTCAATGGAGGAAGCGTCGCCTCGATCAGCGACAAGGCCGAGGACCTGCACCTGGGACTCAGGCTTCAGTTGGGAGAGCATTCGGGTAAGGGCCAGGGTCGGCGCCTTGCTTGGCGACTGGCGGGCGGCCTCAACAGCGGCGGTGCGGATCTTCGGATCGCTGTCCCGGATGAGAGTGACAACCTCGCGAGCCCCTCTTTCCGGGTCGCAGATCATCAGACCGTTGATAGCGGCAGCGCGCGTACTGACGGTGCTGGGGCCAGCCGTCTTCGTGGCCCAGTCATAGAGGTCGCCATAGACCCTGGCGGCACCGGTGGTGTCATTGTTTCGCGCCATTGCCTGGGCAATAGCCACGAGACCCTGGGCCGCTTTGGATACCCTGATCGGGTCCGGCTTTTCAAGGACAGCGAACAGCGCCTGCGTGCTCTCGCGGCCTCCGATTTCCGACAATGCGGTCACTGCCGCGCGGGCGACGGTCACTTCCTGATCGTTCAGGGACAAGGCAATCGGCTTGACCGCGGCCTGCGCCCGGCGCGTCCCAAGCGCGTTGATAAGACCGATCTTCCAGGTCGTGTCCTTGGCGGCGGACAATTCCTTCAACAAGACATCCGTAGCGCTCGAGTCGGGGTTCTTCTCCAGGGCTTGGCGGGCGTAATCGCGCAGATTCTTGTCCTCGGACGCCATCAGTTTCGCCAGGGCGGGGACCGATTCACCCCTACCGATCCGTTCGAGCTGCCGGACGAGCCAGGCGCGCACGGTGCCGGGCATCTCGGCCTGCTCGATGGTCTTGACGATGACCTGGGCCAGTGTCCGACGCTCCAATTCCGCGCCGGGACGCGAGGCGTGGGCCGCCATGTCCTGGAGCATGATCTGGTAATTGTAGCGCGACCCCACGTTGTCAGCCGACATCAAGGGCAACAAGTAATCGATGGCTTTTTGATACGCTTGGGCCCACTGGGCTGCGTCACGCGCGGGGGCTTCCGCCTGACCGCTCAACTGTTTGACCAACTCGGCTCCATCCTGCGCGAACGCGCCGTTCGACAGGATCAACAACACAACGCCAAGACCGGCTATTCTCGAGAGTCTACTGTTCATCGTTTGCTTTCCTTTTGAAAATGCTCTCGTCGCGTTAGGAACACATGCCTGCGGTGTTAGCCGCACACTCACAGAACGTAGGGTGCGCGCCGCGGGCGGTCGTACCAACGCTCCGCCTCCGGATCGTTCAACATCTTCTCCTTGGCCGGGTCCCATTCGATCGGTCGGCCCAGACGCTCAGCGATGCCGCTGAGTTGGCAGATGGTGGCCGTGCGATGGCCGATCTCCGCGTGGCAAATCGTGGGCTTGCGCGTGCGAAGGCAATCGACCCAGTTGCCGTCATGGTTGTTCGATTCATACAAGCGAATGTCATTCGGGCCCAGCGGCGTCCGGGCCAACTCGGTTGGCACCGTGTCGAGCATGCCGTTGCGACTCACAAGAACTTCGCCTTTGTCGCCGATGAACTGGATCATTCTGTTTCCCGGGTTCTGGCTGTTATTGACCGGGTGGTCGCGCAGCACCGAGACGCCATTGGCGTAGATGTGGGTCTGATACGGTGTGCCTTGCCAGCCCTTGGGGATAAACTTGACCGGACCGCTATCATCCATTCCCAAAGCCCACTGGATGATATCGAAGTGGTGGGCGCCCCAGTCACCGTTCTTGCGCGAGCCGTATTCCCAAAACCGGCGCCAGCCACCGCCATAATCTCCCTTGACGCGTTCGAAGTTGTAGGGATACCAGGGTGTGGGACCGAGCCAGCGGTCGTAGTCGAAGCCATTGGGAATAGGCTGTTCGGGCAACGTCATCGGCGGGGCAAACCGCCCCAGGCTCGCGTAACACGTGTGGACTTTGCCGATCCACCCGTTGCGGACGATCTCGCAGGCCGTTCTGAAGGCCCACTCCGAACGCTGCTGGGAGCCGACCTGATAGATGGCGCCATACTGCTTGCAGGCATCACTGACCAGTCGCCCTTCGCGGATCGTCAGCGTCATGGGCTTTTCACAAAGGACATCCTTGCCTGACTTGATGGCCGCCAGGGAAATGGCCGCGTGCCAGTGGTCGGGAGTGCTGATGAGGACCGCGTCGATATCGGTTCGCTCGCAGACCTGTTCGTACTCCAAGTAGGCCTCGCAGCCTTTGTATGTCCCACTGGGAGAGCTGTCGGCATATGCCCCTTCGGCACGGGCCTTTGCGTTCTGTCTTTTGTTGCGATCGATATCGCACACGGCCAATACCTGCACTTCCCTGCGGCCGAGCATACCATTGAAATGCCCTCCCATCTGCCCGCCCATGCCTATCATGGCCATCGTAATGCGGTTGCTCGGCGCCGCAGCGCCGAAAACGGTGGAGGGGACAACTGCGGGAAAGGCCGCCGCCGCACCCAAGGCCGTCGCGCTCTTGACCAGGAAATCTCGACGGCTCAGGGATCGGGTCTTCTTCATCGGTCACGTCTCCTAACTAACAATGTCGATCATCGCGCGGCACGCTCTCCCGATGGCCATCGGGACTCTGCCGACCATCAACTCTTGCCCCAAGAGTACCGCCATTCGAACGGTCCGTAAAGACCAAAAGCACCGGCTTGCTCTTCGGCGGGTCCACACACGGCGGTCGCGACATGAAGCATGGTATCGCGGTGCGTGGCTCTCAATGAGGCTCAAATGATATAGACGAGGGCCGCGCGGCGAATATTGCAGCTATCAGGGCCCCGTACGACCGATCGCCTGCCTCAGGAGCAGTCTGCTGCGCGGCGATCCGGCAAAAAGCTGCTCGGGGAAGGCATAATACGACAGCATTTCGTCGTAGATGCGCTCTTCCTGATATGAATTGAGCCCCATGCCGGCCAGGTACTGCAGGCGCAGGCTGCGATCTCGATTGATCTCGGCCCCCTTCAGCCAAGGCGCCAAGTCGGCCCCCTGCCCCGCGTACGTTCCCAGCAGATCGGTGACCGACGTGAATCCCACCTCATTGAGCGACTGCGCGACGGCCAGGTGATCGGGGCGATCCAGCCGCTTCTCCAACTCCTCCACATCGATCCTCGTCGCATCGGCT
>CAYNQP010000307.1:0-5196 GCA_964399325.1 uncultured Pirellulales bacterium | reverse complement strand
GGGTTGTGAGAATATCTTGGCATGCCTGTACGGCAAAACCTCGGTCACCTCCAGCCCTTGCCCCTGTGCCGACGACAAGGTACGGGTCGCTCTGGCGGATGGCGGACAAAGCTGGTACGATGATCCGCTGGAATGAAAGCAGGAGAACACCAACAAGCAGAAGGCAAGTCGCCGGCGGAACGGAAGGCTGTCGAAAGAACTCCAGGGGCGGGCTATGAACGTATCGTCGTCCCAGGGAGCCTTACATCCTCCACTCCCGTCCAATATGTCAAAGGTGTCGGGCCCGCGCGAGCGGAGGTCTTCGCGCAGTCGGGCGTGCACACGGTCGCCGATCTGCTGGAGTACTATCCGCGCGATTGGATCTTTGTGCCGACGCCGGTCAAGATCGCTCAACTGCGGCCCAACGAAACCACGAGCATCATTGCCCTCGTCGAATCCACCGACTATCAAGACTATCGGCACCCGCCTCTCCTTGAGGCGATGGTCAGCGACGATACGGACACCTGTCGGATCGTTTGGTTTCACGGCGGGTATCTGCGTAGCCAGCTCCAGCCGGGACGGGTTATCATGGCCACGGGGAAGGTCTCTCTCTTCAAACATCAGCTCCAGTTGACCAACCCGAAGTTCACGGCGATCGATGAGAATCACGCCCGGCCCGATCTGTACTTCAGCGGAGGCGTGTACCCCGCCTCGGCGCGCCTGAGCAGCGGCCAGATCAAGCGCATCATCGTCCCGCTTCTCGACCGCCTCGACGAGCTGGTCTGCGAGATCTTTGACGCCGGCCAGCTCAAGAAGGCTCTCCTGATCGGCAGGAAAGACGCCGTGCGGTGGATTCACATGCCGCCCGACGAAGAGAAGCTCGCCAAGGCCAAGCGCCGGCTCAAATACGACGAGCTGTTTCTGATGCAGCTCGGCCTGGCCTTGCGGCGGTATCGCACGCAGCATTTCTCCTCGGCGACGGCCTGCACGGGCTCGGATGAAATCGATAGCCGGATTCGAAAACGTTTTCCCTTCCTGCTGACCGAAGACCAGAATGGGTGCATCGCCGAGATCGCGGCGGACATGGGCCGGACGGAACCGATGAACCGCCTGCTGCAAGGAGACGTCGGCTCGGGCAAGACGGTTGTCGCTCTCTACGCCGCCCTGTTGGCAGTCGCCAACAAGACGCAGGCCGCCATCATGGCGCCGACCGAGATCCTGGCCTCACAGCATTTCATCAGCATGGAGCGATATCTCAAGAACAGCCAAGTCAAACGCGTCCTGATCACGGGTGGCCTGACGGGCAAGAAACGCACCGAGCTTCTCGAACAGATCAAGCGCGGTGACATCGACATCGTCGTCGGCACCGTGGCGCTGCTCCAGAAGGATATCGCATTTCGCAAGCTGGGCCTGGTGGTGATCGACGAGCAACACAAGTTCGGCGTCCATCAACGCGCCGAGCTGCGTAAGGACGGCACGCCCCACTGCTTAGTGATGACGGCGACGCCCATCCCGCGCACGCTGGCCATGACCGCGTTCGGTGATCTGGATGTCTCGATCATCCGGCATGCGCCGCCCGGCCGCGGCGCCGTTGTCACGCGACACGTGGACCGCCGCCACCTGCAAGATGCCTACGATTTCATCCGTGAGCGTCTGAAGGTCAAGAAGCAGGCCTACTTCGTTTATCCCCGCATCTCGGCCGTCGAAGAGACCGGCAAAGACATCAAGGCCGCGGCGGATAGTTGGAGGGAGCTCTCGGAAGAGGTCTTCCCCGAGTTCAACGTGGCGTTGCTGCACGGCCGGATGCCCTCGGCCGAAAAACAACGCGTCATGACCGAATTCAGAAAGGGCAAGATCGACGCTCTCGTCTCCACCGTCGTCATCGAGGTCGGCGTCGACGTCCCCAACGCCACGATCATGGTCATCGAAGAGGCGGACCGCTTCGGACTGGCCCAGCTCCACCAACTTCGAGGCCGCATCGGACGTGGCGAATCGAAGTCCTATTGCCTGCTGTTTGCCGAGACCGAGAATGAAATCGCCCACAGCCGCCTGGAGGTAATGATGTGGACGAACGACGGTTTTGAGATCGCCGAACAGGACCTGCGCATTCGCGGGCCGGGCGAGCTCTTCAGCACTCGCCAGCACGGGCTGCCCGATCTGAAAATCGCCAATATTGTGGATGATTATGAGCTGCTCGTCATGGCACGCAAACACGCCTTCGAATTGGTCGTACAGGACCCCATGTTGATGGACGTGCAGCACCGCACCATCCGCCAGACGCTACGGGCCAAGTTCGGTGACAGTCTCGGACTGGCCGACGTCGCGTAGCCCGCCCCCGGGTCCGCCTCACGGTCCCGTTCCCCTCCACCCGCCGTCGAGGGGGGCGATTTTGCTGGAAGTCTGGCGGTAGAAAGGGTAAAAGGCCGCTATGAAGTGATCGAGGACGGCTGCACAAGACAAGACGACGCCTATGCGCATAGCTTATAAGAACATGAACCTGGAAAAGGCCCTGACGGTCGTGAAGGCTGTCACCTCCGCCATGGTCGTGGCGTCGTTCGTGGTTCTCTTCGGGTTTGACCGACCTCTCGTGCCGTTCAATATCCTGCTCACGATCCAGGTCGGCATGCTGTTTGTCTTTCTGGTCGGCAAGGCGATTCGATTCTTCAACGCCGTGTCCAAAAAGGAATACATTGTCGCCAACTGGTTCGAAATCCCCCTGCTCTTTGCTCTGGGCATCGTCGTTCTTGGCTCGGAATCCTGGTTCGGCGAAATCGAGCCGGGCCGCGTGCGCCATCTGGCCGTCGGCATCTATCTGATCATCGAGGTCACCGTCAAGCTCTGTATCACCTCCGTCCGCCTGGCGGCGACAGGCAGGAATCCGACCAAGACCCTGATCGCGAGTTTCGTCGTCCTGATCATCGCCGGCGGCGGTCTGCTGATGCTGCCGCGGGTGTCCACCGGCGCGCCCTTGGGATTTGTCGATGCGCTCTTTACCGCGACCAGCGCCACATGTGTCACGGGCCTGATCGTCAAGGATACCGGCCACGATTTTACCTTCATGGGGCAAGCCATCATCCTGGTTCTGATTCAACTCGGGGGTTTGGGGATCGTCGTGTCGGGGGCGGTTTTTGCCCTGCTCCTGGGCCAAGCCTTCAGCGTTCGGGAATCCGTCGCCATGCAGGACCTGCTGAGCACACGGACGGTGAGCCGGATCGGCAATATGATTGTCTTCATCTTTGCGGCCACGCTCCTGTTCGAGGCCGTCGGGACCGTGGTCCTGTACCCAATGTGGGACGACGTCCCCAGTTGGACAGGCGATGCGCATTTTAGGTGGTTCTGTAGTATTTTTCACTCAATCAGCGCGTTCTGCAACGCGGGTTTCGGCCTCTTCACCGACAGTCTCGTCAGCTACAGCCGACAATGGCAGATCTACGCCGTGGTGTGCCCGCTGATTATCCTGGGCGGACTGGGGTTCGGCGTCCTCTACAACCTGGCCAACATCGCCGGCGACCGCATCAAGCGGTTCGTCAAGAAACGCCTGAACAAGCAGTCCCGGCTCCAGATGGAAATACCCAAGCGGATGAGTCTACAGACCAAGATCGTTCTGAGCGTCAGTGCGTTGCTCATTCTCTTCGGCACACTGACCCTCCTTGTGTTCGAACGGTACGCCGACGCTCCCTCTCCCGGCAGAAGACCGGACCTCCTGGGTGCGTTGTTTCAATCGGTATCGGCCCGGACGGCGGGCTTCAACACCGTCGATATCGCGGCCCTGACCCCGTCGAGCAAGATCATGCTCATCATGCTGATGTTCATCGGCGGCTCTCCCGGCTCGACGGCCGGCGGCATCAAGACCGTCACGCTGGTCGTCATTATCATGACCATCGTCACAACGCTGCGCAGGCGCGCCGAGGTCGAGATGTTCCATCGTTCCGTGCGGCTCGTCGTCGTAGGCCGGGCCATCACGGTAGCCATGCTCTTTGTCGTCGTTCTGTTCGTCACGACGCTGGCCCTGAGTGTGACGGAGAGTCCTTTCAGTCGAAACTTCGTCATGTTGGACTACATGTTCGAAGCCGCTTCGGCCTTGGGCACGGTCGGCCTGACCACGGGCGTTACGCCCACTTTGACAGACGCCGGAAAAGTCATTATCATCATCGTCATGTTGATTGGGCGGTTGGGGCCGCTGACGTTGTTGGCCGCCCTGACGTTCAATTTGAAATCCATCCGGTACAACTATCCGGACGAGGCGATTATTGTGGGTTAAGGTCCCTCGCGTGCGGCGCTGGCCGAAGCGGGGCCCTGGGAGTTGGTTGCATGAGACGATTTGCCGTCATAGGTCTGGGGCGTTTCGGTCAGAAGCTTGCCATCGCGCTGGCGATGAGCGGGTCGGAAGTCATTGCCATCGACAGAGACCGCCACGAGGTCGAGCTGATCCGCGATCAGGTCAGCCACGCCGTGCGCCTCGACGGAACCGACGAAGAGGCCATGAAGGCGCAGGGGGTGGACAAGGCCGATGTCGCCATCATCGCGCTGGGGCAGGAGAGTTTTGAGGCCGCCATCCTGACCGTGGTGAACCTGCGCCAGATGGGAGTCAAGCAGGTTTATGCCCGGGCCGAGAGTCTCATCGCCGGCGAGGTCTTTTCCAAGGTCGGCGCCACGGAAGTGATTTACCCCGAGATCGAGTCGGCCCAACGCTGGGCCTACAAACTCATCGCCCCACAGATCGGCGAGAAGATCGATTTCGCGAACGGCTACAGCCTCGCCCGCATCAAGGCGCCCGCGAGCTTCGACAGCAAGACGGTCATGGACCTGCAACTGCGCCAGAAGTTCAACATCAACCTCGTGCTCATCAGGCGCAGCGACGAAGCGAAGGCCAAAAAGGACGAGAAGGACTCCATCATCCATGTTCCCATGCCCGACACCGTCGTCTACGCCGATGATACCCTGATGGTCGCCGGCTCCGACGCCGACCTAGCCAAGCTGCCGCAGGAGTGACGACCATTGCATGCCGTGCTCGCTGAGATTCGGCTCCCGTTCGCCTACATCAGGCCAAGGAAACGCTGCCCCGCCGGAAATCAGTGCCCACAATCTGTCCCCGGAGAAGATCCTACGTCATCTTGTCGCTTTGGTGCCAGAAGATGGATAGGAAGGCACGGGGCCGGGGGACAGACGATGGACCTCAGCCCATCGACCAGAGTGACAGCTACCAGAAGATGTGGT
>CAYNQP010000306.1:0-5202 GCA_964399325.1 uncultured Pirellulales bacterium | reverse complement strand
GGGCTGTTGCCTCCCCATCCGTTCACCAGCATCGTGCCCTTGTCGCCCACGAAGATCAGGCCGTCTTCACGCGGCAACTCTCTGGCATCCTCCAACTCGGGCGGATGTGCCGGAATGAGCCCGCCGTCATACCAATGCACCATCACTCCCGGCATGTCGCCCCGCGCGGGGAATTCATAATGAACGGTCGAGGCGACGGGGAGCGTCTCTTCGTAGACGGGCGTCGAACTGGCGTGTACGCTGGTCGGCGCGCCGAGTTTCAACGCGCTGAACACCGGCGCGAGATTGTGAATGCCCATGTCACCCAGTCCCCCTGAGCCGAAGTCCCACCAGCCGCGCCAGCGGAACGGCACGTAGGCCGGGTGGTAGGGTCGCTGCGGCGCCGGACCGAGCCAGAGGTCCCAGTCCAGATGGTCCGGCACGGGCGGGGTATCCTGCGGGCGTTCGATTCCCTGGGCCCACCACAGAGGCAGCTTGCCCTCGTGGGTGGGCCGGTCGGACCAGACATGGACCTCCCGAACCGGGCCGATGGCCCCATCCCAGAGCCATTCCTTGATCAGCCGATTGCCCTCGAACGCCATGCCCTGGTTGCCCATTTGCGTCGCCACCTTCGCCTCACGTGCGGCCTGGGTCAGCGCGCGGGCCTCGTGGACGGTGCGTGTCAGCGGTTTTTCGCAGTAGACGTGTTTGCCCTTCTTGAGAGCCGTCATCGAGGCGACGGTATGGACGTGGTCGGGCGTGGCGATCACGACGGCATTGATCGTGTCGCCTTCTTTGTCGAGCATCTCGCGGAAGTCACGATAGCGTTTCGCATTCGGATACCGTCGAAACGTCCCGGCCGCACTCTGCCAGTCCACGTCGCAGAGCGCCACGATGTTCTCGCTCTCGACGCCTTGCAGGTCGTCGCCGCCGCGTCCGCCGACGCCGATGCCGGCGATGTTGAGCTTCTCGCTCGGCGCGACGTGTCGCGCGCCTCCCAGCACGTGACGAGGCACGATGGTAAACGCCGCCATGGCCGCGCCGCGGCTCATGAACTCACGCCGCGAGAGCCCGGCATTCGATGTTGGGTTCTGACTTCTCATTCTGGCACTCCTCAGCACGATGATGCATTCGAATTGTGTCGTCTCGAAAACATGTCGGAGACCGAGACCGCATATCGCTTTCCTGCCGTCAACCCAAGTCTTGTTGGGCGCATTGAACGATGCGATCCACCTCAGCCGCCAGGTCTTCGTCCAGAGGTTCGGGTTTGTGCGTGGCCAGGATGTTCTCGATCTGCTCGACGATTCGCTCAGCCATCGACGTTTTTCCGGCCGTTTCCCACCCGTCCCAGTTTTGTCGTGTCCATGCCGGTCCGGGCAGTCAGAGCTCACGCCGGAAGTGGTCGACGGTGTGCCTTTCCGCGAGAAAGTCGCCGCCGGGTCCGGCCTCGCTGACCACATCCGTCGCGAGCGTCTCGGCATTGACCTCGAGCCCGCGTGCGACGCGCCGAACTGTTCTCGATCAAACCCACGGCGTCGCCGGCGAACTCAATGATGCAGACGGAGTTGTCTTCGCCTTTGGTCTTTTCGTCATGGACGTACGTGCCCATCTGGCAGTACACGTTCTTGATCTCGGGCCGGCCCAGGAACCACCAGCAGAACGCGATGCCGTGACAGCCCATGTCCATGAAGACGCCGCCGCCCGATTTGTCCACGTCCCAGAACCACGCCGCGTGCGGGCCGAAATGCTTCTCGCTCTGCTTGACGAGATAGACCTTGCCGAACGCCCCTTGGTCGGCCATCTCCTTGGCCTTGGCGTATTTCGGCGTGAAGAAGAGTTCCTCCGCGTACATCAGCAGCACGCCTTGCCGGTTGCAGGTGTCGATCATGAGGTCCGCCTCTTCGAGTGTCATGCACAGGGGCTTTTCGCACACGACGTGCTTGCCTGCCTTGGCGATATCGACGGTCATCTGGGCGTGGAGTGCGTTGGGAGCGGTGACGGTGACCATCTCGATGTCATCTTCCGCGAGCATCTTGCGGTAGTCCGTAAAGACGCGCGGGATGTTGTATCGCTGGGCCAGTCTCTTGGCGTGTCCCGGGGTCGGTGACGCCACCGCGACGACCTCGGCCTCGTCCGGCATGATCTGGAAGGATGCGGCGTGAATGTCCGCCTCGAATTGCGAGCCGATGATCCCGACCTTGACGCGTCCTCTTGCCGTCATGAGTTGTCCGTTTCCTTCTTTGCTCGGCCGCCGGTTACTCCAATTCCTGCCTGCCGAGGATGGCGTCGGTGAGTATCCTGCCGCTGGCGTATTCTATCGTCGAGCCGGTCGGCAGTCCGCGGGCCAGTCGGGTGATGCGGACGCCCATCGGCCGGAGCAACGAACTGATGTAGAGCGATGTGCCGTCTCCCTCGATATTGGGGTTGGTGGCCATGATGATTTCTTTGATTTCGCCGCCCTGGACGCGTTCGACCAGCCTGTCGATAGTCAGGTCGTCGGCCTCCACCCCGTCGAGCGGGGCGATGTGCCCGCCCAGGACGTGATAGAGCCATTTGCAGGCGCCGGTTTTTTCGAGACTGATGACATCCTTGGGCTGCTCCACCACGCAGATGACGCTCTTGTCCCGCCCTGGATCGGAGCAAACCTGACAGACGTCCTCCTCGGACAGGTTCCAGCAGATCCGGCAGCGCCTGATCCGGGTCTTGACGTCACGTACCGCGTCGGCCAGCTTCATGGCCTCCGCACTTTCGGCCTTGAGGACGTAAAACGCCAGGCGCTCGGCCGATTTTGGGCCGATCCCGGGAAGCTTGCCGAATTCTTCAATCAGTCGATTCAGTGTTTCGGTGTAGACGCTGCTCATAAGGAAGACTCATTCCTGCTGGTGTTTCGTGGTCTGTTTCGTCAGTCCTCTTCGATCCCCGTGACGGTGGCGTCGAGGCCGACGAGAACCGTCTTGACGCCGGGGTCACTAAGAATCTCGTATCGTTTTTGGCTGCCCGTCTTGGTATTGCGCGCTGCCTCCTCCGCCGATGCCGCAGCCAGTTCGAATTTGATGCGAATGGCCTTTCCCAGGTGCTCGCTCACAACCGAGGCAATTTGTTCGGCCCGCGCGCCGCTCTCGCACATCTCTTTCTGCATCTTGCTCGCGGCAGGAAACTCGACCGTCAGAACGTCGCGCTCGAACGCCTTCGCTGTAGAGCCTTTCAGAAGACTGACCGTGCCGTTGCCAAGCCGGCCGGCAATCGCGTTCAGGATCTCCGGCCACGATTCGAGCACGTTGCCGTCGTCGGCGGGTGCGACGCGAGCAGGAGCGGGGGGGCTGGGTCGTGCTGGCGGTTTGGTCGCGGGGGCCCGCGTTTCGGTGACGGCTCTACCTTCTATCGGGAGTTTTTTTTTGACGGGCGCTGGTGCGGCGGCCGATGCGCGGGCCATCAATTCGTCCACGTTGATGAAGTGTTCGCTCAACGCGAACCGCAGCAGCGAGGCATCGAGCAGGGCCCGAGGCGTGTCGCTGTTCTTGACGGCCCACCGCAGCTTTTCCAGGGCCGTGATGGCATAGATGAGGGCTGCGACGTCGAACTTCTTCGCCAGCTCGACCGCCTTTTCCTTTTGGTCGGCCGTCATAATCAGAAGGTCCGTGTCGGCGCCGGCCGAGACGATTACCAGCAGGTCGCGCATGTGCTCAGTCAGGGCGTCGACGATCTGCGCCTCGCCGAGCCCCGTGTTGATGAGGGTCTCGGTGGCGTTCAGTGTCGCGGCGGCGTCGCGGTCGCCGATGCCCGCGATCAACTGCTGGACCTTCTCGGCGTTGGGCCGGCCGAGGAAATCCTCTAACAAATTGAGCGTCAGCGACTGGAACCCCGTGCTGATGAGCCGGTCCAGCAGGCTCAAGCCGTCGCGCATCGAGCCGTTGGCCATCTTGGCCAGCGCCAGGACCAGATCGTCCTCGCACTTGATCTTCTCTTTCTTGAGGAGCAACTTGAGCTGACCGGCGATCTGACGGGGGCTGATATTGGCGAAATCGAACCGCTGGCAGCGCGACTGGATCGTCGCGATGACCTTGTTCGGCTCGGTCGTGGCGAAGATGAACTTCACATGCTCCGGCGGCTCTTCCAGCGTCTTGAGCAGGGCGTTGAACGCCTGCGTGGTGAGCATGTGGACTTCGTCGATGATGTAGATCTTGTAGCGGGCCCGGGCCGGACGGTAGATGGCGTTCTCGCGCAGTTCGCGAATCTCGTCCACGCGATTGTTCGAGGCCCCGTCGATCTCGATAACGTCGATGTCCTCGCCGATGTTGATCGAGACGCAGCTATCGCACTTGCAGCAGGGCGTCGTGGTCGGCCCATCGGAGTTGAGGCAGTTCAGCGCCTTGGCCAGAATGCGGGCCATGGTCGTTTTGCCCACGCCGCGCGTGCCGGAGAACAGGTACGCGTGCGCGACGCGGCCCGTCTCGATGGCGTTCTTCAACGTCTTAGCGATCGGATCCTGCCCGACCACGTCATCGAACGTCTGCGACCTGTACTTCCTTGCCAGAACGGTGTAAGCCATAGGATTTGCTATCGACTATTTACGATTTGCTATTGCTCCTGGTCGTGTGCCTTGCCGCGATGAAGATGGAGGTCAACTCTTTACCCTCGTCGAGAAGCGGAGCGACTCGTCTCTTCGTAAGCAGACCTTCGTCTGTAATGAATTCCATCCAGAAGCAGGATTCGTCCACCTCTTCTATCACGATACTCAACTTGGCGACAAACGCGGCTCGTGATTGTGCGACGCAGGCGGCCCGGTAGTTGGCGGCCGCACTGGTTGAGCATCGAATCAGTTGCGACCGAATGTGCCGCCCGAGCGCATTGGCCGGCAGAGCAAGGGCCAGTTTGACACCTCGGTGGGCGAACTGCTTGATCCTCTCCATCAATTCCTGTCGATTCATGGATCAATCCCTCCGCCCCCAAATAGTAAATAAGAAATCGTAAATCGTAGATTCAAAAAGATCGGCCGGGTTTACCCACACACAACTGAACGTCCACTTATGGCTGCTCGGTTCCCCGTCTGACCAGGTTCGTGGGCTCGGCTTGCATGGGACCCGGCCGGTGAATGCTCTGCCTCTTCGCATATCAAAGAGCCGCGTGGCTCCGCCAAAGTCGGCACTATAGCAGAGACCCGCCCCCCTCGCCAGCAAAACCTTCCCGATTCGCTCCGGCCGCGTCCGCGCTTCGGTTTCTGTG
>CAYNQP010000305.1:0-5223 GCA_964399325.1 uncultured Pirellulales bacterium | reverse complement strand
AAAGTGGTCTGGGCGGATGAGCACCTTGTGCCTGCGGACAAGCAACTGACGGCGGACTCTGCTCAGCGTTTGTTGGAACGAGGCGAGCGCGCGGCATACACGGGCCAGGAACTCGAAACCATCGGCATGCCCGTCGGCGGAATCGCTACCGGACAGTTGTATCTGCGCGGCGACGGAACGCTCGGGCTCTGGCAAATCTTCAACAAACATGTTTTCACCGGCTACGGGCTCGAGTGCTACCGCACGTACCGGCCCGAATCGCCCGTCGATTCCGGCTTCGCCGTGGTTCTCGAATCAGGGGACAAACCTGTCTTGCGAAAACTCGACCGAGACTTTGGAACCGTCGAGTTTGCAGGTGAGTATCCGATCGGCCTGCTTCGGTATCAGGCGGATGACTTGCCAATCGAGGTCCAGATGGAGGCGTTCTCTCCGTTTATCCCGCTCAACGCGGCTGACTCCGCCTTGCCCGCCACCCTCTTTCACATCACGCTCAAGAACACCACGCAGAGCGCCCAGCGCGTGGGCGTTCTGGGCTGGCTGGAGAATGCGGTATGCCTTCATTCGGCCAAGACCCTGCACGCGAGACGGCACAGCCGCATTGTCAATGAGAAGGGCCGGACCTTGATTGTCCACACGGCCGAAGAAGGGCCCAACGAACAGGCACAAGTGCGACGCGACAAGATTATTCTGGCGGATTTTGAAGGCAGCGACTACGGGAATTGGCAGCCGATGGGCGAAGCCTTCGGCAAAGGTCCCGCTCACGGCACGCTGACTAATCAACAAGCCGTCAGCGGCTTCTTGGGCAAGGGACTGGTCAACACCTACCTCGGAAACGACGGACAGCGCGGCACGCTGGCCTCCCCCGCTTTTGCCATTTCACGCAAGTACATCGACTTTCTCATCGGCGGAGGCAGCCATGCCGGCGAAACCTGCATCAACCTTCTCGTCGACGGCAAGGTGGTACGCACCGCCACAGGAAAGGACAACGAGAAACTCGAATGGTTCTTCTGGAACGTGGAGGATCTGCCGGGTCAAACCGCAAGAATCGAAATCGTCGACCGCCACTCCGGCGGCTGGGGACACATCAACATCGACCAGATCGAGCTAACCGACGAGCCTTACGAGGGCGCGCTGGGACCGCTCGAAGAGCTGCCCGACTACGGTTCGCTGGTCTTGGCTCTCGATGAAGCGGCACGTTCGCCCGACCAAGCCGGCAAGACTCTGGCGGCGTTCGCAAGCGGACCCGACACGCCCGGCACGGAGAGGGACGCTGCCTTTCCCGTCTCACAGAGGCGAACCGCCGCGATGGCTACGAACATTGTGGAGCTGGCCGGCGGCTCCGAACGTACGTTCACGTTTGTCCTCGCCTGGTTCTTCCCCAACCATCAGAACGGGCACGAATACGCCAATCGCTTCAGCAGTGCGGCCGAGGTGAGCCACTACGTGCTCGATAACCACGAGCGTCTTGCGGACCAGACGAGAAGATGGCACCAGACATTCTACGAGGATAGCACACTGCCCCGCTGGCTGCTCTTCCGGCTGCACTCGACGGTGGCCAACCTGGCGACGGGGACGTGTCAATGGTGGAAGAGCGGACGGTTCTGGGCCTGGGAAGGCGTCGGCTGTTGTGAGGGCACCTGCACGCATGTGTGGAACTACGCCCACGCGGCGGCCCGACTGTTCCCCGAACTGGAGCGGAGCGCCCGCGAGAGGCAGGATTTCGGCGAAGGCTTCGATCCCGAGAGCGGCCTGGTCGGGTTCAGAAGCAATCGAGCCTACGCCGCCGACGGGCAGGCCGGTACCATTCTGAAGGCCTATCGGGAGCATCTGTGTTCGGCTAATGACGCGTTTCTCAGGCGGAACTGGCCGCGCATCAAGAAGGCCCTCGAGTTCTCGATCTTGCAGGACGGCGATGATGACGGGCTGATTGAGAACAGCCAGCACAACACGTTCGACATCAATTTCGAAGGCCCCAACACATTCGTTGGCTCGATGTACTTAGGCGCCCTTCGCGCCGGAGAGGAGATGGCCAAGGAAATGGGCGATGCGGAATTTGCCGAGCGCTGTCGTCGGATCTTTGAAAGCGGAGCGCGACTCACCACCGAGCAACTCTGGGATGGGGAATACTTCACCCAGCTCGTCGATCTGGAGAAACACCCGAAGTATCAGTATGGCAAAGGCTGCCTTTCCGACCAACTCTTCGGACAGGGCTGGGCCCACCAGCTCGGACTGGGCTACATCTACCCTCAGTCGAATGTGGACAAAGCATTGCACGCGATCTGGAAGTACAATTGGGCTCCTGACGTCGGCCCCTACAACATGGTGCACAAACCGGAGCGCTGGTTTGCCCGGCCGGGCGAACCAGGCTTGTTCACGTGCACGTGGCCCAAGAGCACTTACATGGCTGAGGGCGTCCGCTACCGAAGCGAGGTCTGGACCGGGATCGAATACCAGGTCGCCGGTCACATGGTTTGGGAAGGCATGCTGACCCAAGCCCTGGCAATCTGCCGAGGAGTTCACGGCCGATACCATCCGGCTAAACACAATCCCTTCAACGAAGTCGAGTGCGGCGACCACTACGCGCGGGCCCTGGCCAGTTGGGGCGTTTACACCGCCCTGGCCGGCTACGAGTACGACGGCCCCAAGGGACACGTCGGCTTCGCCCCGCGAATCACGCCGGGAGATTTCCGAGCCGCTTTCACCGGCGCTGAAGGCTGGGGGTCGTTCAGCCAAACCCGAACGAGAGATTCGCAGCTTGAGAGCATCGAACTGCGCTGGGGCCGACTGAGTCTCAAGACCCTGGCGTTCTCGGTCCCTGGAGACTGGGCGTCTGCGACCGTGGCGGTCCGGCACAACGGCGAGGCCGTCGACTCCAAGCATGTACTTCACAAAGATCGCTTGGACATTGAGCTTGCGAGACCATTGTTGCTGTTGGAGAACCAGGATCTGCGGATCGAGATTCGCCGCACCAGCAGTTGAATCAGCGGGCCCAAACACTCGCTGCAAGAATGGATGGATCGTCGGTGGGCCGGGGTGACGCCGCCGACCACAACAAGTACCTGGAATGCAGGAGGCAAGATTATGGAGATCAAGATCACAAGTTCTGCCTTTGCCGAAGGAGGTCTGATTCCGCCCCAGTACACCTGTGACGGTGACGATATCTCTCCCCCCTTGAAGTGGGAATCGGTCCCGGATGGAACCAAGAGTATCGCGCTGGTCTGTGACGATCCGGACGCTCCGATGGGAACGTTCGTTCACTGGGTGCTGTACAATCTGCCGGCCGATGCAATGGAATTGAGCGAGAACATGCCCACTGATCCGACGCTGCCCAGCGGAGCCAGGCAAGGCGTCAGCGATTTCGGCAGGACCGGCTACGGGGGGCCTTGCCCGCCGGGCGGCACGCATCGGTACTTCTTCAAGCTGTATGCCCTGGACGCGCTGGTGGACCTGCCATCCGGTGCCCGCAAGGCTGATCTTGTCAGGGTCATGAAGGGCCACATCCTCGCCCAAGGACAACTCATGGGCAAGTACCGGAGGCAATGAAGTCTGCCAACCGGACGACCCTGACCGGCCGCTGCCCCAAGCAGGCAAGGTGGCCGTCACGGGGCCTCTTTGCCCAATCGGGTGGGAAAAGGCCGGCTGGGAAGGCAGAGTTTCTACCGACTCACTTTTTTCTGTTCAAGCAGGTGACCGGCCCCTATACTTAGGCGACCCCTTAAATAAGACGAGGTAACGCTAGATATCTGGAGGTGTAGCAATGGCACAGTCAAGAGGTCCAAGAAGAGCACTCGTGTTGTCTGCAATGTTGTTCGTTGTCTGTCTGGTTGGGCTCGGAGTCACCGGTCCCGCTCAGGCGGCTGACGACTCGATGAAGATGATCCCGGGCGATTGCCTGTTCTGCGTGCGGATCAACAACCTCGATGGGGCCCTCGGCCAAGTGAACACGTTCCTGGCCGGGATGTTCCCCATGGACGTTTCCATGCTGGTCAAAGCCCAGTTGAGCCAGATGCTGGGCAACGCCGATCCCAAAGGGATCAACATGGCGGGCAGTTTCGCCGTGTTTGGACCCCTCCCCGGCGGGGATGCCCCCGACCCGAGTCGCGTCGGGATACTCATTCCCATGAGTGACTACAAGCAGTTTGTCAGCGGCAACGCCAACGTCAGCGAGGCCGACGCCTCCGGCATATCGAAGATCAGTCCCGACGGAGAGCAGATCCTGGCCGTGACACAGGTTGGCAGCTACGCCTTGGCAACGACCGCCGGCAACGAGCAGGCGCTCACCCAAGCGAAGAAGTTGCTCGCCGGCAATACGAAGGGGCTGGCCGCCAGCCTGGACGCCGCTGAGCTGAAGCGCGCCACAGATGCCCCTGTATGGGCGTACGGGAGTATCCAATTGGCGGGAAAGATGTTCGGCCCCATGATCCAAGGGCAGCTCCAGCAGGCTAAGGGCACATTCCAAGGTATGGAGGGGCAGGGTCAGCAAACGATGGCCTTGGTTGAAGATGCCATCGATATGTACTCAGCAATGCTCGATTCGCTGATGAAAGAGGCCAAGTTTGTCAGCCTCTCGCTCGAACCGAGCGGCGACAAGATTGGCGCGGGTCTCGTCGTTGCCGCCATGCCGGGCACGGACATGGCCGACATGCTCAAAGGCACCACGACAAAGCCGGACAATAAGCTGATGGGGTACCTGCAGAACGGCGCCGCGATGAACTTCACCTGTACGGGCAGCCCGTTCTGGCTCAAGGTCAACCAGGCCTACGCCGATCTCCTGTGCAAACTACTGGGGGACGATGCCTCCACGGATGACATGCAGAAGCTCAAGAAGATGGTGACCGATTCCGGTGAGGCTTTCGGCGGGTCCATAGCAGGATCCTTCTCCGTAGATGCCAAGAGCAAGCCGCCCTTCCAGGTGAAGTACGCCGCGGAACTGAAGGACGCCGCGAAGTTCTACCAGGTCATGGACGGGGCCTCCAAGATGATGAGTGAGGGGCCGATTGCCGACTTCTACGAGAAGATGGGCATGAAGATGTCGTTCGACCTCAAGCGCAAGGCTGAAACCTACAAGGGTGTCTCCGTGGACGAGATCAAGTTCACCATGGAACCGACCGACGCCAACGCACCGGAAATGCAGATGGTCACAGCCATGTACGGCGGCGGGATGAACATTCAGTTGGCTACCGTGGACAACCTCCTCCTCTATGCTTTTGCCCAGGACTCGGC
>CAYNQP010000304.1:0-5260 GCA_964399325.1 uncultured Pirellulales bacterium | reverse complement strand
GTAGTATGATGACGAGATGATTGGAGTATTACGATGTCTTTGGTAGATCACATTCGGGGATACATATCTGTAGAACACAGAGGCTCCGACAATCTTCGATTGGCTCTGGAAACAGTCGAACGGTTCAAGGGGCGTAGCTTCAAATTCAAAGGAGCGGGCATGAAGGCCTCCGGCGTGCCGGGCGAGGAAGTCATCCGATTCGTTGAGGAAGAATTGCCTGACTATTATACGTATAGCACGAGGGTCAAGACCTACTCGGACAGGCACAAGATACCTCATGCCCGTATTGAAATCAAAGGGACCATGAGTCTGAGCAAGGCACTCAATCGCTACAATCCGCTCGATATGGTCTGTACCGTCAAAACCGAGAAGCCCAACGGAGACTGACGCTTCTCGTTGTCTACATGAGTGATGCTGAGCCACAGACAGATGAGAGAATGACAATGCAACATGTCTTCGCATTGGACCAGAGAAATGTTGGATCAATAGTCGAAGACGGAGTTGAATAGAAAGAGTGATACGGTTATGTCAGAAAAAGCAAAACAATACCTATATGGCCCCGTTCCTTCCCGTAGACTGGGGCGTTCCCTGGGGGTCGATTTGGTGCCTTTCAAGATGTGCCCCTACGACTGCATCTACTGCCAACTGGGCAGGACCACCCATAAGACGATCCAACGCAAGGAATGGGTCCCTCTCGAAGAAATAGTAACACAACTCAAGAGTAAACTGCACCTCGAACCAGATTACATAACGCTATCCGGATCCGGCGAACCTACTCTGTATTCGAGAATAGGCGAACTCATCGTCAGGATAAAACACCTGACGGATATTCCCGTGGCCGTCTTGACCAACGGTTCGCTGTTGTGGATTCCTGAAGTGCGGGATGGCTTGATGCCTGCCGACCTGGTGATTCCTTCTCTCGACGCCGGGAGCGCCAGGTTGTTTGGATACATCAATCGACCTCACGCTGATATCACCTTCCCCAGGATGCTGGAGGGTTTGGTGAAGCTGCGAGACGAATACCTGGGGCAGTTCTGGCTGGAAGTCCTCCTGCTCGGTGGCGTGACGACGGTAGAGGCCGAGCTCAACATGCTGTCTCACTGTATAGATCTGATAGGGCCGGATAAGGTGCAGTTGAACACCGTCACGCGGCCACCCTCAGAGGATTTTGCCGAACCCGTCCCCCTCCATCAACTCGAACATATTGCCCAGCGATTGCATGATAAGACGGAGGTCATTGCTGCCTATCCGACCAGCGCACAGGAGAAGAGCTTCAAATCCAACCTTAGCGATATCTTGAACCTCTTGAGGCGCCGGCCTTGCTCGTTGGAAGATATTGCCACTGGCCTTGGCATTCACCCCCATGAAGCGGCCAAGCAAGTGGAACAACTCGTCTCTGCTGGAACCGTCAAGACAAAGGGACAGTACGGGATGCTCTACTGCGAACCATCGTCCTGATTCGCCCAGGTGCATGATTCAGAGAGATATGGGTAGCAGCCATTATTTGATCCAAAATTCACGCCACATGGGCGACCGTCTATACGATCTGGTTTAGCATCTCTTCTGTGGCCACCGCCATAGTCACTTCAGTCTGCCTTTTGCGTTCTCTGTCAGGGTAAATCGCCGGCGCACCCGCCCTATCTGTCCGCATATTTTCTCTTGTCTGGAATCACACCCCGTACGCCACCTCTCGGCTGCGGCATATCGCCGTCACGCCGGGGAATAAGATGAATGTGGGCATGCATGATTGTCTGGCCCGCACTTTCTCCACAGTTCACCCCTATGTTGAAACCCGTGACCGTCGAATCGGACTCCTGGATTCTATCACAAAGAAGCTGAATCAGGTTGTCGGCGTCCTTCTTCTCTTCGCATGTCATCGAGAAGAGGTCCTGCGTGTGACGAATAGGAAGTACCAGCGTATGGCCCTTCGTAACGGGATTCTTGTCCTCGATGGCCAGGACCGTGCCCCGTTTTTCCAGTATCTTCGATACCATGTTCGGCCGGCAAAAAGGGCATGGGGCTGTGCGCTCTGATGTCATATCCTATCATCCGCTACGATTGAAGACTCAACCACCTTCCGTCTTCGATAGCCATCCCGGGAGTGATCCTGCAAGTTCTTTACCCTGCGTCTTCTGCCGAGTAAGTAGAAGGAATGAAGGGCCAGCCCTATGAAAAACACGGAAGTTACAAGCCTCAAGAAAAATCTCATTTTGGTTCTCCGGATTCATTGGCAGCTTCTGTTCTGTCATCACCGTATCGAGATCATGCATGTGTGACAACACATCTCTAATATCTAACCGTTTTCATTATTGGAGTGATTCATCACTTTCACCGTTGGGCAGCATATTATCAGGGTGAGAAATCCCCTTCTCTTCCAATTTATATCTTCGACAGTGGCGCCAGTTGTCCGTCGTCTTGCAGTAATCCTGGGCCCAAGAATAAGCCAGCCGCCCTTCTTGTTCAAATCGTCTTAAAGGACACACAGAATACCATGGACATGCCATTTGAAGCCCACCTGCATATGTTTCGAGTCAACGATCGCCAGATCGGCTTCTGATCATTCCTTCAACTTTCTCAGCAGTCAGCCAACCGACTTCAACGTCTCCCGTGGGATTCAAGTCGGGAATATACGGCTTTATGTCCAACACGGGGGTGCCATCAATCATATCGACACCTGATATCTGCAATATGTTTCGATTAATATGCTCGAGGCGAACAACCGATATGCCAATAGGATTTGGCCTATAAGGACTGCGTGTAGCGAAAACACCATGTTCTTTTCCATCCCACGGCGGATGCGCTATGAGACTCGGGCTTGTGACTGAGTGCAAATGGAAGACCACGACAATATGGCTAAAGCCATCCAAGTCCTTCAATCCCTCCGAGAACTCATCAAAGATTTCTATCTTACCTCTTGAATCCAAAGCTCCTACGGCCTGTCGAGGCACACCGACATTAGCTTTGAACGGCGAAGAAATTTCCCCAATGGGATGATATCGAATAGTCTCCATTACTTCAGATTCTCCTGCCCTTTGCCATAGCGCCTTCAGTTATCATTTTGCATCCAAGAACTTCGTCAAGACTCCGAATGACTGTCCGTATACAAGGCCCTGCTCTTGATGCCGATTGCGTCTAATGTACATCGGAAGCAAAGTCCAGAGCCAGGACAATCTCTCTATCGGGCATTCTTAACAGCGTCTCGTCATGGATTTCTTGGCCATTCTTTCGGACGAGTCGGACGGGACGATCGAAGTGCTCCAAATGTACAACCAGTTTCTCGATCTTCTCTCGCTGGGGGGGCCTGATCCTGATCCATCCGCCTCGCCCGTCTTTAGCCACATGCACCGACAAGCTCACGGGTCCGAAACTCGTCGGAATCTCTGTCAATCGTATCGTGTCGCCCGGACGCGACCATACATGCGGCATGCTTTCCAGCAAATGCAATTCTCGTCCACGCTCAAGAATCAGCATGTGCCGTATCAGTCTTATGAACTCCGCACTCGCCCAGTTATGGGGCATGTCACCCACATAGTTCTCAGGCCCAACACGGGGATTTTGTTCTTCGCGCCAACAGAGGAGGGGACAGGCATGATTAGCGAATGCATAAAGTATGTCCGCTGACTTTCGACTGTGTCCCAGCCACACATGCGCATGACCATAGAAGGAGCCCGCATAAGTCCATATTCCCGCCGGGTCCCAGCCGGTCCCATATATCAAACCTTCTCGCTGGTTGGCGTCCAGCATGGCCAAAGTGCCGCGCATCAGTTCATCATCGGACGCAAAGATGCGTCCCGGATGAATCGAGTGCAGAAATGCCCATGCGCCTCGTTGCGGCAATTGCGGCTGCTCTCCCTTCATCGTCACCGGAACGTACTCATTGCCATGGTCATCCCGCAGCCTATCACGATGACGAGCCCTCTCAAAGTATCTCCAGTAATCTGAAAACTCAGCTTTCCAGGCAGACGCCATGGGCCGTTCCAAGTGCTCAGCCATTGCAATCGCTGCCTTCAAGCCAGCCAGCGTCCAGTAGATATTTGTATATTCGCGATGTCTTCCTCCGAGCCCCCCATCGCCAAAGCCGATTGGCATTAGACCGTAGTTGGCTTGGGAGGGATCCTGCATTGTCATACGCCTGTACTCGATGATCTTCTCAACATTGAGTTGCACTTTGGGCCACATCTTCTCCAGCCAGGCATCCTCACCTGTCAATTGCCAGTGCCTGAGAATCATCCAGAGCCGCAAGCCACTCTTTTTAGAAAACGCTATACCACCAGGTCCTTCGTCCTTTTCAAGTTGCAGTTCCAATCCGGCACGTGCCTCTTGGCCACGTCCAAGGTAAGTGACCGCTTCCAAAATGAAGGGACCATCAGCCGCCCACGTTCCCCTGTAACACGTTGGACCCACCTGGAAGGCGGGCTCGCCGTTACGCCGTTCACGCGCTTGGTAGATGTTGCGAATGCAGGAATCCAGCAAGCCCTGTGCCACAGGATCCGGTATTCGAATTCGGTCGAAAGGCAAATCCAGATCCTCTTTCCAATATCTGATCGCTCTGTCCAACTCCTGCTGGGCAGCATCAACTGAAACAGAGACATCGGCGTCTTCGCCTCGGTGAAATGCTACCAGCACTTGCTCCTTCTGGCCCGGCTCCAAATCCTTCTCTGGGAAAAACAATCGCAGGGGATTCTCGATCCGCGAATTCGCGTCGTAAATCGCCAACGCTTGGCTGTCGGCCCGTCCCAGGAGGATCTGCTCATTGGACGGTACACCCTGTGCCTCAAACACCCACAGGGCCGTCAAAACCGTATTGTGGTCTTCCGCAGCAGCGACTGAGCGGATTTCCAGGTCCAGAAGGCCGTCACCGTTCTCGTCTTCGGCGTTAAACCTGAGCACCACGGGCTGATGCCGTCCATATTCAGCAATGAGATCCACCTGCCGAACCACTTCCCCCTCAATGCACAATTCCAGGGGACGCTTGCCCGCGGCCTCATGCCAACTCTCAATCAGGCCAAACACAACGCAGTATTCTTTCCCGGACTCAGCCGGAAACGTAAATCCCAGCGGCCGGCCGTGACCCACGAGAGTATTACGAAATCGCTCATCACACTGTCGGTTCGGCTGGCCCCAATTGAGACTTACAGAAGGCAGCCGTTGCGGGAGTATCCGCTTTGCCGGATTGCCTTCTTGTCCTGCATCGGGAAGATAGGACACGCATCTCGGCGACACACCACAAAAAGCCCGCTGTTCCTCCGCATAATGTACG
>CAYNQP010000303.1:0-5263 GCA_964399325.1 uncultured Pirellulales bacterium | reverse complement strand
CGCGGCCACGTACGTGCTTGACCCCAGATACACGGCCGTTTTCTCGCAGCAGTATGATTTTGACTATGGTGCGGGCATTCAAAGTGATATAACGTTGATTCGCAAATATCATCGGATGAATTTGGCTTTGACGGTCAGTGCCGATGAATCGCTCGATGAGCAAAGAGTTGTGTTGAGCCTGTGGCCGCAGGGAGTGCCTGATTTTGGGTTCGGCTTGCGGCGATACATGGGATTAGGGGCGACAGAGACCTATTAGAAGAAGGATCCACACTGGCAACGCCGGGCTGGGTCCAACGGGATTGACATCAATTCAGGCGTTTTGTAAGGAGCCAATCATGCCGTTAGTTGACACGAAGAAGATGTTCGAGATGGCCTATAAGAACGGGTACGCCGTTGGTGCTTTCAACGTGAATAACATGGAGATCACGCAGGGCATCATCGCGGCGATTGCTGAGGAAAAGGCCCCCCTGATCCTGCAGATCTCGCGCGGCGCACGCTCGTATGCCAGCATGAGCTACCTGAAGGCCATTATTGACGTGGCCGTCAAGGAGAACCCGGGCATCCCGATCTGCATGCACCTGGATCACGGCGACACCTTCGAGACCTGCAAGCAGTGCGTGGACGATGGTTTTACGTCCGTTATGATCGATGGCTCGCACCATCCCTTCGAAGAGAACATTAGGCTCACCAAACAGGTAGTAGAGTATGCCCATGCTCATAACGTTGTAGTCGAGGCCGAGCTGGGCCAGCTTGGGGGTATCGAGGAGGATGTCGTCGGACTCAGCCACGAGGACGTCATGAAGCACCTGACCGACCCCGAACAGGCGATCGAGTTTATCGGAAAGACCGGTGTGGACTCTCTGGCCGTGGCTATCGGAACCAGCCACGGAGCGTATAAGTTCAAGACAGAGCCCAAGTTAGCCATCGATGTGGTTGAGAAGATTCAGGCAAAGATGCCCGGCTACCCATTGGTGATGCACGGCTCCAGCAGCGTGCTGAAGGAATTCAAGGACCTGATCAACAAGTACGGCGGCAAGATGCCCGACGCTATGGGGGTGCCCGAGAGCGCGATCAGCGAGGCGGTCAAGCTGGCCGTCTGCAAGGTCAATATCGATACCGACCTGCGTATGGCTTTAACAGCAAAGATCCGCCAGGTTTTTGCCGAAAAACACAGTGAGTTCGATCCGCGCAAGTACCTGGGTCCTGGACGTGAAGCCATCAAGGACATGGTCAAGCACAAGCTTCATGTCCTTGGATGCTGTGGCAAAGCCCAGGAGTGTCTATAGAGACGTATTTGGGGCCGAGCATTGCGGGCGGGAACCTCTCCGCAAGCGTTCTTAGGCAGGGAGATTCCCTCGTTACGCCCCGGGCTTAATAGTGGAAAGGAGCGATTTGTTGGCACCTCAAAGTTCAAGAGCACCTCTCTCTGAGGACAGACGACCCAAGACCAACGTACGGCGTCTTCGCTCTACCTGTCTGCTCTTACTCTCTGTTCTGAGCGTTTTTGCGTTCTCATGTCTGTTCAGTAGCTATAGTTGCTCAGCCCAGTCCGGCCAGCAGCCGCCCCAGGGCGAGGCCTCGCTATCTGTTCCCGCAAACGGTCCCGACGTATCAGAAGCCCCCCCAGAAGCCGATCTGATCACAGAAGCGTGTCGGATGATCTACCAGGGTCAGTTTGGCGCGGCTGAAGGCGTAGCTGAGCAGGCAAAGGGCGCCGACGCCAATCGCGTTGGACAGCTTGATGGGGTAATCCGGCAGTACGAACGGATCAGTCGCGACAGGCAGGCGGCGCGAGCAGAGGCCTTTGAGGAGCAGCTCAAAGAGCTTGAAAAGCTCAAGGCCTCCATGGATTTGGACAAGATCGCCCAGTCACCGGTCAGGCTTGACACAGATGACCCGAATCTTGCCCAGGCGCCTCGCGACGCCAACGAGCCCAACAGCCTCTCCGAAGCGCTTGCCGTTGTTGCCAAGGCCAGTGAGTTTGCCGACAGTGAACAGAAGGTCTCACTGCTTCGCGATCCTTTTGTCGCGAAGCTCCTCCAGGTGAGCGTGGATCGTAGTGCTGTCCTGGAGGCCGCGGGTAAATGGATCGACGCCTACGCCCAGCACTACTACTGGCTCCGGGCGATTGATCCGAACAATCATGGTTATTCGGACTATGTGGAGGAACTGCTGGACAAGGCCAGTATCGCCGCCTCCTTCCAGGATAGCCCGTGTGAGACGCGTAAGGAACGCTACAACGGTGTCGAAGCGCGGATGTTCAAGAGGGCTATCGAAGCGCTTGACCTGCACTATGTCAACAGCATCGACTACGCGAAGATGGCGACCGCCGCGGTCAAGCGGTGCGGTCAACTGGCGGAAGTTCTAGCCATCACGTTTGCGGGAGGGCTCGAGTCGGATAACGGCCACGCCTTTGCGGCCCCCGAGCCGGCCAAAGCGGCGGCCTGGGCGGCGGCCCTCGCGGGATTGCGAGATGAAGTTGAGGCCTCGATCCAGGGGTTCGGAAAGGACGAGTTCCTGGCCATGATGGATAAGGCGTTGCTCCTGAATGACGCGACCGTAGCGCTGCCGCAACGACCGCTGATCGCGCATTTTGCTGAGGCCGCCTTGGCGACACTCGATCCTTATACTGTCATGGTCTGGCCCCGCCAGGTGGCGGACTTTGAGAAGCTCATGATGAATGAGTTTACGGGTATCGGGGTCGAAATCTCGAAACCCCAGGGATTGCTGACGATCGCCAGTCTGCTGCCGGATACGCCCGCCTACCGGGCGGGCCTTGATGCGGGCGATGTGATTGAGGCCGTCGATAGTATCCCAACGAAAGACATGAGTCTGACGTGCGCGGTCAGGAAGATCACCGGACCCAAGGGTACGGCCGTTGTCCTGGGAGTCAGGCGGCGGGGTGGGGACAAGGCCGAGGACATCTCGATTACCCGGGACCGGATCATTGTGCCGACGATTCGAGGCTGGCAACGGACGGAAACCGGAGACTGGCTCTATGTGATCGACGAGACCAATCGCATTGGCTATGTCCGAATAACCAGTTTCTCAGGCGAAACGGCCGTTGATCTGGAAGACGCGCTGCGAGGGCTTGAGGCCAACAGCCTCAAGGGCTTGATCCTGGACCTTCGTTTCAACACGGGAGGGTTGTTGGACAGTGCCGTCAGGATCGTCGACAAGTTTATCGCCGACGGGCTCATTGTTCGGACGCAGCCCAGGGCCAGTATGATTCCCGCGTTCGAATATGCCCACAATGGAAGGACGCACCCGGACTATCCGCTTGTGATCCTCATCAACTCCGGCTCCGCGAGCGCCTCGGAAATTGTCGCCGGAGCTCTGGCGGACGAGAGGTACACGCGGGCTGTTCTCGTGGGCGACCGCACTCATGGCAAGGGAAGCGTCCAGGGCATCACCAGCTATCCCGGTGGCGGCGCGCAGTTGAAGTACACCATGGCCTACTATCACCTGCCCTCCGGGCAACGCGTCAAGAGTCGCGATGAAGTGGAGAAGGTCAAACGCGACGACTGGGGGGTCGGTCCCAATGTGGACTTGAAACTGAACACCAATGAGCTGAGAGAAATGCTCGATATCCAAAGGGACAACGACGTTCTCGTCCAGGCCGGTCGGGGTGACCACAGCGCCGATTTCAAGAAACACACGATTGAAGAGACATTGCAGTCAGATCCCCAATTGGCGGCGGGGCTTCTCGTCGTCAAGACGAAGCTGATTGAGACTGGGACTCTCGTGACGAACTGAACCCGATCTTCCCTTTGCGAAGGCGTGACGTTGATGAATCAAGCCGGCATGGACAAGTTCGAGCAGCAAAGGCAGGAAAAACTCTCCCAGTTGAAGGCGTTGGGGATCGACCCGTACGGATCGCGCTACGAAGACGCCGAACCCGCCGAGTCCGTAAAGGCACGGTTCAAAGATGAAGAGGAAGGCCAGCGGGCGCGCTGCGCGGGCCGAATCGTCCTGTTGCGGGACATTGGCAAGCTGATCTTCATTACCCTGCGGGATCGAAGCGGTACGATCCAAGTGGGCTTGAGCAGGAAACTTCTGGATGATCAGTGGCCGTTGGCGAAGCTGCTGGACCTGGGTGACATCATCGCCGCGTCGGGACAAGTCGGCAGGACCAGGACCGGCGAGATTACGATTTGGGTTGACGAGGACGGACTGGTATTCCTGAGCAAGTGCCTGTGTCAGCCGCCGGAGAAGTTCCACGGTCTGGCCGACATCGATCAGCGTTACCGGCAGCGGTACGTGGATTTGTGGGCCAATCCCGAGGTGATGGAGCGCTTCAAGAAGCGCAGCGCCATCGTGGCGACGATTCGTCAGTCGCTGGAGGCCCGGGGGTTTCTCGAAGTCGAGACACCCATGATGCAGACCATCGCTGGCGGAGCCGCCGCCAAGCCCTTCATCACGCATCACAACAGTCTCGATCTGGACCTCTATCTGAGGATCTCTCCGGAGCTATTCCTCAAACGTCTCCTGGTCGGCGGCCTGGAGCGCGTTTTCGAGATCAATCGCAATTTTCGCAACGAAGGGCTCAGCCGGCAGCACAATCCCGAATTTACCATGATCGAGGTCTATCAGGCGTATGGCGACTACAACGTCATGATGGACCTCACGGAAGAGCTTGTCGGGGCCTGTGTCGAGGCCCATTGCGCCGGACCGAAGGTGACATTCGGCCAGGTCGATATCGACTTGAGCCGACCCTGGCGGCGCGCGCGCTACGCCGATCTGCTCCGGGAACACAGCGGCTGTGACATCGATGACATCCAGGCCGTGCGGGCCAAGGCCCGTCAGCTCGATATCAACGATGCCGGCATGGACGATGCCGTGGTGATCAACGAGGTTTTTGAAGCCACGGTGGAGGACAAGCTCGTTGATCCGACGTTTGTGATTGACTATCCGGCGGTGCTCTGCCCGCTCACCAAGCGCAGTACCGCCGACCCGCGGTATGCCGAACGCTTCGAGCTGTTCGTAGCGGGCATGGAGCTGGCCAATGCCTATACCGAATTGAACGATCCCGCCCAGCAGTATGAGAACTTCTCTATCCAGCTTCGGGGCCAGGAAGAGACGATGGCAACGATGGATACCGACTTCATTACCGCGCTGAAGTACGGCATGCCTCCGGCGGGGGGACTGGGCATTGGGATCGATCGACTGGTGATGGTCCTCACGGGCGTGGCCAGCATTCGGGACGTCATCTTGTTTCCGCTGCTCAAGCCCGTGGCGCCGCAGGACGCGTGATGATGTCTCG
>CAYNQP010000302.1:0-5281 GCA_964399325.1 uncultured Pirellulales bacterium | reverse complement strand
GTACTGCCGCGCCTGCTCCGCCAGCAATTCCACGCTGCTGTGCGCGCTCAGAGCGACGACCTCATAATCCGGTCCGAGAGCATCGATCACGCGAAGCGCGTTGCGCCCAATCGATCCGGTCGATCCCAAGATGGCGATTCTTCGCGACATAGATAGAATGCAGGATGGGCTCTAGCCCCTGCGGTTCCTTCGGCAAGGTCGTTTATCAGCATGAGCTAACACCCATTCTGCGCCCTTTCTCCGAGCAGACAAATCCCTTTGGACCCAATTCCGCCGTACCGCCGGGGCGAGGAGGGCCAACCATTATCCCCTGAGTGAGACAGCCACCCGCCAAGCCCGCAACAACCTCACTGGGCCTGCTGGACGACAATCCCGATGGTATGATAAGGATAGGTTGACTGTCAAGGCGAAAGACCTTCCGGGGCCATCCGAGGGATTGCACAGATAGCAGTACCCGGAGCTGATAGGGCCTCAATCGCGCTGGAGGTCGCTTTGGACTACCCTACAGCAGAACGTGATCTCGGACCTTCATGCTAGTTCTTGACCGCAAAAATCCCGGACAAGAACGCCCTTTCAGCGGCTCTCACAGGATGAAATAGCAAGCCAATCTCGGTCATCCTGGACAACCTGCGGGCAACGACAGAGACGGGAATCCACGGGCAAACCGCATCGGCCTGAACAGCCACTACCGACGCCCCTTCCCTCCTTAACACCCACGAGCATGGCGATCTTATATGACCTTAGGGTTGGTCCGTCTTGCAACATGTGCGGCCATGACGGGCGGCTCCCCATCTCGGCATGACCCCTCCGGCAAGTGGCGCCGCAATGCCGGGGAACAGCGCTAAGACCGGCCCATAGCCTTTGGCTCATCTCTCGACTCGAGCGAAAAAGACGCCGATACCTGAAGAACGTGCAAATGGCGTCCAGAAATTCGGCCTTGTGCCGTTATGTGAATGTAAGGAAGGCCAATGTCAACTAGGCATGCAAACCATTGGACGATTGGACGTGTCAAGGACACAAAGGTCTCGTCGGTTCCGTTGCGGGCGTGTCCGCTGCCAAACGTGAACGAGACACTCAGAACCCGAAGGATAGGCCCCAGCAGGCGGGTGTTTCTTCCCTCGGCGATGGCCTGCCTCCTGGCATCGCTACTGGTGGCGGCCACCGCTGTCGCAGGGGAATCCGCCGCAGCGGAAGAGGAGAACTTGTTCGACTTGTCCATCGAGCAGCTTATGGAGAAGGAGATCACCTCGACGGCCACCTTGACCGGGACGTCGGCGCGCATAGCCCCGGCCGCCATCACGACGATCACCCGAGAGCAGATCCAAGCCTCGGGCGCTCGCAGTCTGTTCGAGCTTCTCGACATCTATGTGCCCAACCTCCAATGGATACGGCAGCACTGGGGGCCCGATAACATGGGCTTGAGAGGGATCATCAACGATCGCGACGACAAGTATCTTCTGCTCGTCAACGGACGCATCATCAACGAGCGGACCCTGTTCGGCGCCCTGAGCGAGCGGGACCTGGTCATGTTGAGCGACATCCACCACGTCGACGTGATCCGCGGGCCGGGCTCGGCCCTGTACGGGCCGGGGGCCGTCGCCATGGTCATCAACATCGTGACCTACAACGCGGAGACCTTCCAGGGCACGGAGGTCACGGGACGCACCGGCGCTATCGAGGAGTTCTACTCGGCGGAGATCAAGCACGGGCAGAAGTTCAAGGATGGTGAAGGCGGCGTCTTCCTGTACGCCGGGATTGCCAAGTACCTCGGCGCGCCCGCCGACCAGGCCACCCAGATCTTTCCGAACGAGTTCCCGACGGAATCGGTCTACTCGTGGTGGGATCCGGCCTGGGGCACCCAGCCACAACCCCCCGCTTTTCCGGCCGACGGCTGGCCCGCCGGCGAACCCTTCACGATCGGTGAGATGCCCCGGGACCACGAGCAAGAGGGTCACTTGCCGCCAGCCAAGCTGTACGCCCAGATTACGCGGGACGGCTGGGACATCTGGGCACGGTACACCCGCGGCGGGCAACAGTACGTCTGGCACCCCGGCCTGCTGGCCCGCGACCCCTATGGGTGGGCCGACTGGTGGAGTGAATTCTACAACCCCAACACCGGTGAGTTCGTGTCTCCCATGTATCCCAACAGCTACCGTTACCAGCAGGCGACAGGTTACGTCGGGCGCACCCAGGATTTGACCGACAAGATCAGCCTCGACTACGCCGTCAGCTACAGTATGCTTGACTACAGTGTGTTCCAGGCGAACGCCGTCACCAATGCCGGTCGGGAAGATGAGTATTACGGCAAGCTCCTGGCACGATGGCAACCCGCGGAACCGCATAGGCTGGCCTTCGGCGGCGAAGTGTCGCACCGCGAACTGGGTCTGGACCCTGTCGGCTGGCCTGGAGGCGGTGCAGTCGACAGTGGCAGTCCGAGGCCGCAATGGTCCACCAATCTCTACTCGCTGCTCGGCGAACACCAGTGGACGATCAACGACCAGTGGACAACCTTCCTCGGCGCCAGACTCGATCGTCATACCTATACCGACTGGATGTTCTCCCCCCGCGCGGCGATCGTGCACTCCCCGACCGACAAAGACACGCTCAAGCTGATGTGGTCTCGCTCGGTGCGTGCTAACGTTGAGAATGAGTTAAAGGCCCAGGCCTTGGCCGGCATCGAGACAAGCGACCCAGAGGTGCTCAACAGCGTCGAACTGCGGTATGAACGCAAGCAGAGCGAAAGGCTGGACCTGGCCGGTTCATTGTTCGTGCACTATGACCTGGAGGTGATCTCATGGGATAGCGGCCTACAGGATGTCGTCCCTGTCGGCACCCAGCGGGAATATGGTCTTGAGTTGGAGGCCAGTTACCACACGGACAAGACGCGGCTCCAGATTTCCCACGGGTATACGAAGCTCTACGATTTCGATCTTGAGCCCGGACAAGACACCCTTCTTACGGCCGAGCCCTACGGCTACGGGGACGACTTGGCGGGCTGGTCCAATCACATCACCAAGATCACGGCCCAACACAAGCTCGAGGATCACTGGACCGTGGACGGGTCGTTGCGGGTCTACTGGGGTTTCCCCGGCCTGAGAGATTTCGATGAGTACCAAGCCGACCAGACCTCGTATCCGTTGGTCTCGGGCGACTGGAAGCGGGCCTACCGGGGCAACTACTTCCTCAACCTCGGCCTGCAGTATCAGCCGACGGAGCGACTAACGGTCCGCCTCGACGGGTACAACCTGCTGGGCATTTTCGACAAAGATTTCAACAAGAGAAACTACCTGGGAGGCGCCGGCGACTATCGTTGCGAGGCGGTCGCGCTGGGCCTGACGCTCATATACAGATTCTAATCCTATCAAAGAGTATTTCCAGAAGGAGGGTCTCGCCCGACATGAAAGCGAAACGACTGAAGCAAGGATTCATGGTGGTTTCTATCATCCTGACCCTGTGGACCGCCGACGCGTCGGCGTCTGGAAGCCCCTTATCGACACGGCTGCCGGAGCGACTGTTCAACCTGTCGATCGAGCAGCTCATGGAAATCTCTATCGATCTGGTCGGCGACGACACGGAGTTGCTGGAAACGTCTCTTCGGCAGGTAAGCGGTCTGGATGTCCTCAACAACGGAAGGAATACCGGCGTCAGCAGCGACACGCTTGGGGGGTCGCTGACATCGGTCACATCAGATGGTCTGGATTATGGACGCTATCAGGACGAGAAGTGAGTTCAACGTGAGAGCGCGAACGTGCATTCTGCTGTTCTCGGCCGCTTTGCTGCTGGCTGCGAGCATATCAGGAACGGTGAAGGCCGATGCCGCCTCCGAGCGGGAATACCAGCTCAAGGCCGCGTTTCTGTACAACTTCATTATGTTCATCGACAGCCCTCGGCTCGCCCCGCCGGACGGCAACGCGGAGAAGGACGCCTCCGATGCCAAAGAACCCATCTTGGTTGGCATCATCGGCAAGGACCCGTTCGGGACCGCCTTCAAACCGCTCAAGGACAAGGAGGTCAGAGATCGACCCGTGGTGATCAAACGATTCAAGGGCCTTGAAACCCCTGTGGATACTGAAGCCCCGGCGGCACAGAATCTTCCCGACCTCGATGCCATCAAGCAGTGCCACGTGCTTTTCATCTGCGCCTCCGAACGGGCGCACCTCCAGGCCATTCTCGGTCCGATCAGGGCGGAGAACATTCTGACGGTGGCGGATGTCCCGGGATTCCTGGAGGCCGGCGGCACGATCAATTTCGTCATCGAAGAGAAGAAAGTACGCTTCGAGATCAACACGGCGGCCGCGGGACGCACAAAACTGGAAATCAGGTCCAAGTTGCTGCGGCTCGCCACGCGAATCGTCAAGACAGACACCTTTAAAGGACACGGTGATGATGGGGGAAATGAAGCACGAAGCAGCAATAAGTAACCAGAAACCCATTGCGGTTTCATGGATGCGCAATCTGTCACTCAAGTACAAACTGATTGCGATCATCATGCTCACCTGCGCCAGCGCCTTGTTCCTGGCCAGTGTCGTCTTTACGGCGTGGGAATGGACCAGTCTCCGCAATGCCATGGTCATGGACCTGGCCACGCACGCAGACATTCTGGCCGAAAACTGCAAGGCCGCCATTACGTTTGACGACACGACGGATGCGAACGAGGTCTTGCGGACGGTCGAGTCCGTCCCTTCTATCCTGATGACCTGCGTGTATAAGAAGGACGGCAAGCTGTTTGCTGCCTACCAGCGCGCCGGCACGGACGTCGCAGTCCCCGAGGCGGACCAACTGCCGAACGGCCACCTCTTCAAAGGAGGGCGTCTGATCCTGGCCCAATCGATCAAGCTCGAAGGGGAGAAGATCGGTACGATCTGCCTGGAATCAGACCTCCATCCCATGTACACGCGGCTCCAGCACGGCATCGCGGTGATCGCGGGCATCTTCCTCGTCTCGTCCTTGGCCGCCTATCTCGTTTCTGCGAAGCTCCAGGGCGTCATCTCGTCGCCCATTCTGTACCTGGCGGGCGTCGCCAACTTCGTCTCGGAGAAAAAGCAGTATGCGGTGCGTGCTGAACAGCACAGCACCGACGAGGTCGGCCTGCTCATACAAGCCTTCAACGAAATGCTCGAACAGATTCAGCAACGAGATTCAGCCCTGGTCCAGGCCAACGAGCAACTGGAAGCCAGAGTGCAGGAGCGCACCGGTGAACTGACCAACACCAACGAGAAACTCACACGGGAGATCGTCTTCCGCAAAAAGGCCGAGCAGATCCTCAAGCAGCGCACCGAGC
>CAYNQP010000301.1:0-5306 GCA_964399325.1 uncultured Pirellulales bacterium | reverse complement strand
TATCCTCAATGGCCGACGATCTGAAAGGAGGCTTGCTTCATAGTCTCAGTTTACTCGATTCGGCTCTTGCGTTGCTTAGACGGACCCATTGGGGCCGATCTGGCTATGAATCAGGGCCGACTGCATTCGAACCGGCAATAGCGTCTGACGACGCCACTACGAACGGGGGGATGAAGAGGAGGCCTCAGCTTGGGCTGAGGCGGCAAATGACTCACCGCCGGGGGCGGCGAGGTCCGGGCAGGCACAGGGACCTGCCTCTACACGTCGGGACGGCTCGGCGGCTGGACCGTATCTCGTATCTCGTGATTCGGGTCTCGTATCTCGGGCAACGCTTGACGTGCCCTGAATTTGTGTTAATCGGCGGGTGGCAGCCTCAAACGCATCAGCGTTTGGGGATGGTTCTGGGCGTTGGCGGCCGCCTGGGATCGGCGCGACACTTCGGTCCGCCATCCCCAAGCCCGGCGGGCTTGAGGCTGCCACCCAGCCTCGTGTCTCGCGCGACGCTTCACGTGCCCTGAATCGGGGTTGGCAAAGTGCTTATAGGTGCGCACTGAACCGGCTGGTCTCGGTTGCCGAATACCTTCTAATGCTCTATGATTTCAGGTAAGATGCAGACGGTGTCGCCTGGCGATTCTGAAGTCGGCGACGGATCTGGTCGTTAGTAAGAAGGGGGCGGTCGCGGGCCGCTTCTCTGCTGTTGTCAGGATGGAAGACACATAAGGCCGTCCCAGCGCGGTTGAATCCGAAAGGACGATAATGGATGCGTTATTGCTCATGGTGGTCTGCGGCGTCGGGTACGTGGTCGCCTATCACACCTACGGGCGCTTTCTGGCGCGTAAGATCTTCAAGCTCAGGCCGGAGGCGGTGGTGCCGAGCCGCAAGTTACAGGACGGCATCGACTACGTCCCCACACGCCGAGGGATCATCTTCGGGCATCATTTCACCTCGATTGCGGGCACCGGTCCGATTGTCGGTCCGGCCATTGGCGTGATCTGGGGGTGGCTGCCTGCCCTGCTTTGGGTAACGGTCGGCTGCATCTTCATGGGCGCGGTCCACGATCTCGGGGCCTTGGTCATCTCCCTGCGCAATGAGGGCAAGAGCATCTCCGAGACCGCCGCCCGATATATCAACGCGCGGGTGCGGTTCATCTTCTTCGCGATTGTCTTCCTGACGCTTCTGTTGGTCATCGCCGTCTTCGGGGTGGTCATCGCGGTGGTCTTTGCCCGGTTTCCCGCTTCGGTTCTCGCCGTGTGGCTTCAGATCCCGATTGCGGTGACACTGGGGTGGCTGATCTACAAGAAAGGGGCCAGCGTGCCGGTGGCAACGGCAGTGGCGGTGGCCGCCATGTACGCGACGATCTGGCTGGGCAGCCGGGTGCCGTTTGCGATGCCCGAGATCGCCGGCATGCCCGCGACGGGCAGTTGGACCATCGCCCTGCTGATCTACGCCTGGATCGCTTCGACCCTGCCGGTCACCACCCTGCTGCAGCCGCGCGATTACATCAACGCCTGGCAGTTGTTCATCATGATGAGCTTGTTGGCGCTAGGCGTGGTTTGGTCGAGCCTGTCACACGGCCTGCCGATGGTCGCGCCGGCGGTGGATCTCTCGCCCGCGGGGGCCCCGCCCCTGTGGCCTTTCCTGTTCATTACGGTCGCCTGCGGGGCCGTCAGTGGCTTCCATTCGCTCGTGGCCTCCGGCACCAGCCCCAAACAAATCGCCCGGGAGCCGGACGCTCAATTCGTCGGCTACGGCTCGATGCTGCTCGAAGGAGCATTGGCCGTGCTCGTTCTGATCTGCGTGGGAGCAGGAATCGCAATAGCCTACAAGACCGGCGACGGCCAGCTTCTCACCGGCTTCGATGCCTGGCACGAGCACTATTCGTCCTGGTCCACAGCTTCGGGCATGGGGGCGAAGCTGACGGCTGTGGTGGTGGGCGCCGCCAATATGATGGGACAGTTCGGGATACCCGAGACCGTGGGCATCGCGCTGATGGGGGTCTTCATCGCGTCGTTTGCCGGGACGACGCTCGATACCGCCACGAGGATCCAGCGCTACGTCATTAGTGAGTTAGCCAGCGATCTGCGCATCCCGTTCCTGGCGAACCGGTGGATAGCCACAACGGCTGCGGTGCTGACGGCCGCGGCGCTGGCCTTCGCCACCGGCGCCGATGGCCAAGGCGCGATGGTTCTCTGGCCGCTCTTCGGCGGCGCCAACCAACTCCTGGCGTCTCTGGCGCTGCTGGTGGTCACGCTGTACTTGAAGCAGAAAGGCGGACGCAAATACCTGGTCGCCGCCATTCCGTGCCTGATCATGCTGATCGTCACGAACTGGGCGATGGTTCAGAATGAGATGGCATTTCTCCGCGACCGGAACTGGCTTCTCGCTGGGATCGGCGCGGGCATCTTCGTCTTGGCGTTGTGGATGACTGTTGAAGCGGTGATTGCGTTCGGACGGCCGAGACAGCGCGCTTAGACTTCGAACCGCTACAACTCAGAAATTCTCTTCCGCGTCCACGGAGATAGGCACGACTCTGAAAAGGGCCGTTGGCGCCCCGCCCTCGCCTTCTTCAATCTCCCGGCTTCGAACGAAGTCCTCCGGAAAATTGAATTCGACGGCTCTCGGGATCCAGTCCGTCGCCTGCCTATCATCGTCGAGAATATACAGGAAGATTTTGAACCGCTGCTGCTTGTAGGCCTCGAGCGCCGCCGGCGTCGCCTTGACGAAGACGCTTTGCAGCTCGGCCTCGTTCTGCAATTCCACCTCGTACTTGCCCTGCAGGATCGTACTGAAGCAGAAGCCGAGCGTAGCCGGCACAGCGTTTTCCGCGAGGGCAACCTGCTCGCTGGCCAGAGTAATCTTGACCTTGGTGGGAATTTCACGGCGCTGGCCGAGGGCGAAATCCACGTAAGGCATCCTCTCGATCTCCGCGACCCTCGCTTGCCTCTGGTCGGCCTCGGTCAATTGAATCTTCGCCACATACACCACATCGGGCGGAACATAGGTCTCGACCTGCGGTGGAGCAACGCTCGCGCCCCTCACGGGCGTGCCGTTGAGGTCGACACATACCACGGGAAGAAACTTCTTCTCAAGCTGGCGCACCTGGATGGTCAAGGTCCGCGGCTCGCAGCTTTCCACCGTCAAGCCCAACTGCCCGATCTCGACACTCCGCTTGAGGAAGTTCAGCACGTCGAGCGTGCGCGTGCCCGAATCGTCAAAGCTTTCTTGTACGGGATCCAGAAACAGGACGGGATCCAGACGCTCCTTGTTCTTCGTCCGTTCCACCTCGGCCACGCGCGACGCAGGTCCCCTCAAATCCACGTTGTCAAGGGTCACGGAAGCCCGCGGCGTCTGGTCCGGCCCCTCGACGAAACTTATCCAGAGCGTGGGGTCGCTGGATTTCGTCACGCTAATGGTGAAGAAACCGGGCAGGGTCAATGTCTCGTCCTGAGCCAAATCTGCCCAGACCCAAATCAGGATCGTCAGGAAGACGACTATAGATATCTTGCCGAACTTAGGTCTATTCGCCATATTGCTTTTTTGAACTCTACTTGGCTGCGTCTTGCACTTGAACTTCCGACTTCGCCACGCCAGGGACGACCCCGGCGACGGAACCGCCGCCGACCCTTCTCCCTACGCGTGGCGTCTCAGCAATCGCTCCACAAACGGCACCGTTTCGGCCATCGTGCCCGCCAGGTACGCGCGGACCTGAGACTCGGTGACATTGCGGATGAGCTTGCCGTCGCGCGCTACCGAGATCGCCCCCGTCTCCTCACTGACGACCAGACAGGCCGCATCGGAGCCCGAGGTGATACCCAAGGCGGCCCGGTGGCGCGACCCAAGCTCGATCCCATCGACACTGCCGGCTTCGGCCAGCGGAAGCTGGACACGGGCCGCCACCATGCGGTCTCCTCGGACGACCACCGCCATATCGTGCAGAGGTGTACCGGGATAGAAAATGGTCTTCAGCAAATCAGCCGTCACGCGCGCATCGAGGCGCACGCCGGTCTCGATGAACTCGCCCAGCGCCACCTGCCTTTCGATCACGATAATCGCGCCGATCCGGGCGGCGGACATTTCCGTCACGGCCGTAATCAGCTCCTCGATCGTTCGCGAAAGCTGGTGCGAGGATCCCGCCCAAATGCGGGGCTGGCCGATTTGTATCAGGACGCGACGAATCTCCGGCTGGAACGCCGCGACCGCCACGATAAGGACCGCAATCAGGAAGCCCTTGTACAGCAACTGAAGTCGGTCGAAGGGAAGTCGCTCGACGACGAGGTTGAGGATGAGCACGCCGGCGACGAGAATGAAAATGACACCCCGGAACAGCCTTTCTCCGCGAGTGCCTTCCAGAAAATCCACGACCCAATAAACAACAAGCCCGATCAGGAACAGTTCAACCGAGACCACCCACCACTGATAATGTGCGACGCGAGTGAAATAGTCAACAAGTGTATCCACCTACCTCAAACCCCTTCCGTGGGCCCGGTCACACTGGATCCAGGTCTCATCACGGCAGTCTTCTGTCGGTGAGCCCGCTGGGCCTGTCCAGCATCAGCGTCGTGTCGATGTCGGCGAGCAGCTCCTGGCTGTTGAGACGAAGGACCCGCTTGTGCCTCCGGCTCGATTCGGCGCGTGTCTCACCCGGACTGAAGCTGCAACCACAGAGCCATAGCGCCATAACGCACAAGATAAGGGCCAGTACAAAAGCGTGCAGACTAAAACCAGTCACCTTCTGCTTCCCGTATTCTACCGCCGGAACACTTCTCATCATTTCCCCTTTTTCAAAACGCAACCTTTAGCTCTGCCGCTTTTGCAACAGTCTGGGCGGGCCCCAATCACGAAACGGTGCACTGGGGATAGCGCAAAACCTGCCCCAACATAGAGTTAATTATAACCAGACCGCCTCCGCGTGTCAAGCGCTGCGCGAATTTTGCTTTGGCGTCTCCCTTAACCGCTTCCGGGGAGACGACTTGCAGCGGTTGCCGTAAAATCGTGCCCCGGCCGGACAAAGCAGAGAACGTCCTCTGAACTCTGAACGCGACTCGCAACCGCCATGCCTCGCGTTCGCCTCAAGGTCGTCCGTCTCTGGCTGGTTTGAGAGCCCGCAGCGCCTCAGTGTCTGTGAAAATATCCTGGCGTAGGTGTGGCAGCCTCAAGGCGTAGCGAAGCGGAGCCTTGGGGATGGTGGACTTGGCTAGCAGATGCTCACGGAAAGGCCCCTTGGCTCTGAACCATCCCCAAGACCTTCGGTTTTGAGGCTGCCACCCGTCGGAAGCACAGAGACCACGATGGTGCAATTGCCGATT
>CAYNQP010000300.1:0-5309 GCA_964399325.1 uncultured Pirellulales bacterium | reverse complement strand
TGACGGTGGCGCCCGGTGCGGCCGCCCAATCGAACGAAGCGCTGCCGGAGTTGTCGCCGTCCACGAGGCCTTTCGTGTACCAGTCGGCGGCCTTGTCGAGTTTCTTGAGGCCGAGCTTCGCCGCCAGTTCCTGGATTTCCCACGCCTCCCAGACCTTGCGGAAGTCCATGAACAGCGGAGGATTGCCGCCGCTCAGATAGGTCATAAAGAGCATCGTGAGCAGTCCCTGCACATCGGCTTCGGTGGCATAGGGCACGGGGGCCTTGCTGCCGGTGTGGTCGAAGGTGCTGTTGAAGAAGGATTCCATCACGTCGGCCACCGGCAGCGGGAGACCGCGTCGGTCGCTGCCCCATTCGAGCTGGCTCATAAAGCCGCCGCCCACGGCGTTCAGGTCGGTCATGAGGTCACGAATGATCAGGTACATGGCCAGGGACATGTCGAATCGTTCGCTGTCGGCCTCATCCCGCAGCGTGAGCCGCTTGCCGACGTATCGGCCGATCCAGCGCCGCAGGTCCTTGATCTCCTTGTCGTTGTAGGCTTTCTTGCTGAGCATGTCGGCCAGCAGCTTCATGTCCAGCCGGGTGATCTCCACGCCGAACGTGTTTCGCGTGGGGAGGATATGGGCCAGGGCCGTTTCCATGCCCATCGAGTCGTGCCCGAAGATGACGACGCGACGGCCGCGAAGGGCCACCGTGGTCACCGCAGCGTAGCACCAGTCGATGAGATTCCTGGCGGTCTGCTCCGTCATGCGGGGGTCGAGCCCGGTATCGGGCCAGGTTCCGACGTTCAGCGCCGCCATCCTCCCAGACTGGGCCAGGGCCCCGTTCAAGGCGTGCGCGTACACGACACCGGGTCGCGGACCGCTGTTGCCGCACGTGATATTGAAGGGCGTATTCGCCGGGAATTGCTGCAATAGCGAAATGGTTGTCAACTGCGGAAACGCCCATGTATCGGGCACGCAGACGATGATATCGACACCGGCCTTGCGGAATTGCCCGGCCACGATATCGGCCTGCGCCTCTCCATCGACCAGGACGGCCGAGTACACCACGGGCGCCGGCGTCTTGTCCGGCAGGATCACGCTGCCGCTGATGACGTCGGCAGCCATCTTGATGATATTTCGGCATCGTGTCCGGCTGTCTTCGTCGATTCGCGGATCGCTGGTCGCAAACACCCCGATCACGGGGACTTTCGGCGTGGCCTTTCTGATGCTCGGCAACCGAGTGGCTTCGGCTCTCTTGGCCATAAGGGCTCCTTTCGGTTTATGATCTACTATCTGCGACTTATGATTTAGGGCTGGCGAGAGTCAAAATAGTAAATCGTCAATCTTGAATCATAAATCCCTTGGGGTCTTCCAGTTGTTTCCTCACGAGGTCCAGGAACTGGGCGGCGTAGGCGCCGTTGGCCACCTTGTGGTCCACGGACAGGGTCATATTCATCAGCTTGCGGACGAGAATGTTGCCGTTGTCGGGCACGCACGTGTCGGCAATCTGACCGATGCCCAGAATCGAGCACTGACCGGGCACGACGATCGGAATGAACGCATCGATGCCGAACGCGCCGAGGTTGCTCACCGTGATGCAGCCGCCTTCCAGGTCCGACAGGTCGAGTTTGTCGGCGCGGGCCCGCTCGGCGAGGGCCTGGCTGTCACGCGCGAGCTGTCGGACATCCTTCTTGTTGGCGTCCTTGACCAGCGGCGCCACCAGTCCGTCGGCGACGGAAATGGCCAGCCCCACGTGGATCGCGTCGGCCAATTTGATCGCGTTGCCGGCAAGCTGGCCCGTCATGATCGGATATTTCTCCAATCCCGTCGCGACGGCCTTGATGATGAAATCGTTGTAGGAAACCTTGACGCCGCCGGCCTCGTTCATCTGGGTGCGCAGCGCCACCAGCTCCGTGACATCGGCCTTGACGGTCAGGTAGAAGCAGGGGATTTCCTGCTTGGATTTGAGCATGCGTTCGGCGGTGATGCGCTGCAGCCGATTGAGGGCAATGGTGCTTCCGAGCGTGGCCTGTGTCGCAGGAGTCGTCGAGCCGGCAGCGGGCTTGGCGGGTTTCGCCGGTTTGGCCTCGGCGGCTTTCTGGATGTCCAATTCCGTAATCTTGCCGGCCGGTCCCGTGCCCTTGACGGTTGTCAGGTCCACGCCCAGGTCTTGCGCCAGCTTCTTGGCACGCGGCGAGGCCATGATTCGGCCGGTTGGCTTGGCGGGTTCGGGCTCGGCCTTGGCCGGCTCAGTTGCCGCTGCGGTCGCAGACGCTGCCGGCAAAGCGGTGGGAGACCCCACGCCCGTCAGCGAGTCCACGAAGCTCTGCGGTACATTCTCGTCCTTCTCACCCAATACCATCATCGACGCGCCGACGGGTATGGTCTGGTCGGTCTTGGCCAGGATGTACTTCACAAAGCCGTCCGCCGGAGATTCCATCTCGAGCGTGGCCTTGTCCGTCTCGATCTCGAAAATCGCGTCGCCTCTCTTGACTTGGTCGCCCACCTTCACCAGGCAATTGACAACCGTACCTTCCTCCATTGTCTGGCCCAGTTGCGGCAGTTTGATCTCTTTCGCCATTTATGTCGTCCCCGTTTTTTCGCGTAACAACGTTGTCCGCTTGTCTGTCACTGACCCACGGACTGCTTGACGGCTTCCACGATCTGCTCGACGCTGGGAATGCTCGCGTTCTCCAGCGGCTCGCTCATCGGCGGCGGCACATCCAGCGCCGCGAGGTTGATCGGCCTGCAATCGAGATAATCGAAGCCGCGCGAGCCGTCCTCGAACTCGTACTCCATGAATTGCCCGGCGATCTCGCGTCCGGCGCCGCACCAGCAGAAGCCTTCGCTGACGGTAATGAGCCGGCCTGTCTTGCGTACCGACTCGGCGATGGTCTTCATATCGAGTGGTTTCAAGGTCCGAACGTCGATCACCTCGGCGTCGATGCCGTGCTTATCCGCCAGGACCTTCGCGGCCTCCAATGACAGCATGGCCATCCGACTGTAACTGACAATCGTCGCGTCGGCGCCGGGCCGTTTGACGTCCGCCACGCCCAGCGGAATGATGTAGTCTTCCTCCGGGACCGGACCGATCTGTCCGTACGTGGCCTTATGCTCGATGAACACGACGGGATTGTCGCTGCGAATGGCCGCCTTGAGCAGTCCCTTGGCATCGTAGGGCGTCGAGGGCATGACGACGTAGAGGCCCGGCGGGTGCATGACCCAGGCTTCGAGTGACTCGGAATGGTGCGCGGCGATACAGCGTCCAACGCCGCCCTCGGTTCGCAGGACCATGGGCACCTTGGCCTTGCCGCCGAACATGTACCGGTTATAGGCGCCGACGTGGACCAACTGGTCCATGGCAATGGTCACGAAGTCCACGTACATGATCTCGGCTATGGGTCGCATGCCGCGCAGGGCCGCTCCGACACCGGCGCCGGCAATGGCCGCCTCGGAGATAGCCGTGTCGATGACGCGCTCGGTGCCGAACTCCGCCAGCAAGCCGCGGGTTGCCTGGTAAGCACCTCCATAAAGCCCGACGTCCTCGCCGAAGAGAAAGACACGATCGTCTCGCCTCATCTCCTCCGCCTGAGCGGCTGAGACGGCTTGGCCGATGGTCATGACGTCCATGCCGAAGTGTGACTTGACCTGGGCGCGGGCCTCTTCCGTTTTTTCCTTTTTGGTTTTGGCGGTTGAGCTTTGCAGGGCCGCCTCAAATACGGCGGTCGCTTCCATGACCTTGGCGGAGGTCTTCTTCTCGGCCTCAATCAGATCCGCCGGATAGGTCTCTTCGACGTAGACGTCCTTCGCCACATCGGCGGCATCGGGCCACGGGCTGTCTATGCCGAATTGAGTCGCTGTTTCAATCGCGTTGAAGGCCTTGTCTTTGATGGCGTTCAACTCTTCTTCGGCGCAAAGCCCTTCGGAGGTGAGCTTGTCGCGCCACACCGTGATGGGGTCGCGCTGATGCCATGTCTTCTCCTCGGCCTTGGTTCGATAGGCCCGAGGATCGCTCCGGCTGTGACCATACCAGCGGTAGGTCTTGCATTCGATGATGGTCATCCCGTGGCCTTCTCTGGCCCGCTGAACGGCCTTGCGGACCGCCAGAAAGACGGCGGTGGGGTTCTGGCCATCCACGATCATCGCCGGCACGTCATAAGCCGCCGCGCGCACGGCGACATCCTCGATATTGCTCGCACACAATGTGCCTTCGATCTCACTGCCCGAGAACGGCACGCTCATGCCGTAGAGATTGTTCTCTATGATCGCCACCAGCGGGACATTCAACGTCGAGGCCATGTTCATGGACTCATGGAAGGAGCCCGTATTGGTGGAGCCGTCACCGAAGAACGACAGTACGACCTTACCGCTCTTCTTGCATTTCTCCGCCAGCGCGGCCCCGACCGCCGGGGGCTGGTTACCGCCGACAATGCCGGTGGAGCCGAGGTTGTTCTGCTTCTCCACTTCCGCGATGTGCATCGAACCGCCGCGACCTTTGCAGTAGCCGGTTTCCTTGCCCATCAATTCGGCCATCATGGCATTCCAGTGGTTCTGCCGGTCCGCGTCGCTGTCGGTATACTTGTTGCCGATGGCTCCGCAGTGACCGTGGCCGCGGTGAGTCGAGCCGATCACATCACCGCGCCCAATAGCGGCGACGGCCCCTGTGGCTACCGCCTCTTCGCCGGCATAAAGATGGGATGCGCCCTTGATAATGTTCTGACCGAGCAGGTCGAAAACCTTCTCTTCGAAGAAGCGGATCTCGTAGATGGTCCTGAGCCAATCCTTGGCATCGTCGAGCGAGATGAGCCCCTGATGGATCAGTTCCCTTATCTTGGGTACGGCTGTTTTGCGCGTATCCTCGAGAGTGTAACCCATACCATCAATTCCTCTATTGGACAATTGCGTGGCCCTCAGCTCAGCGGAATGCGCGGGGACCTCCCGTTGGCAGCGTCAAACGACAGGCAGCATAGCAGATTCCCAGGTTTCGGGCAACCTCACGCGTGTGATTTGCGGCCTTTTTCGCTCTTTGGAGGTCTTCTCAAGGCCGATTCCTGGGGCCGGCGGCTGCGGCATTGGACCGGATTTGGCTGCGAATCGCTCGATCTAGTAGGGTGCCGCCGATATGGCGCAGGCCAAGAACCTGATGCTCTCGCATCCCGGAGCAGGCTATCCTTGCTTCGGCAATGTGGTCCGCAGGTCACCGATTGACTGGAAACGGAGCAACTCGGACGGGGTGAAGGAGAGAACAGGCAACCCAGAGGCCGCTAAGGTATCGGCCTCACATAGCCGCAGACCCCAAGGCGGGACACTCGGAAATCCGAACGCC
>CAYNQP010000299.1:0-5332 GCA_964399325.1 uncultured Pirellulales bacterium | reverse complement strand
GCTCCAAGACCGGCAGCGACTCTTACATGCTCTGGCCCGCCAAGGTCGGGCCCTTCACGGTGGTCATGGGCCGGCATTACCACAATTCGGATACATCAGACCTGCCCTTCTCGTATCTCATCGAACGTGAAGATCAGAGCGTCCTGGCGCCGGGGGTTAACCTGCGCAGCGTGGGAACGGTGCGTGATGCCCGCAAATGGCCTCAGCGGGACCGACGCAAGGACTCGAAGAAGCTGGATCTGATCAACTTCAAGCTGCTTAGCCCATTTACCATCCAGAAGATGATCAACGGGCGAAACCTGCTTCTCCGGCTCAAGGAGACCTCCGGATCAACTTCAGACTACTTCACCTACCACAGCGTCATGATTCCGAATACCGCCCTGGAGCGCGGCATCGTGCTTTACCAGACCGGGATCGACAAGTTTATCGGCAACTGCCTGCTCAAACGTCTCGAAGGCCAGACCTTCCAGAACCTTGACGAACTGCGGTCCGTGCTCCGACCGAAGACCGACATCGGCCTGGGCAAATGGCTCGATCTGGCCGGCATGTTCGCTCCCGAAGAAACCATCGAACAGATGTTGGCCGGCATCGAGAACGGCCGGATCAACACGCTCGAAGAAGTGGACGCCGGGTTCGCTGCCATCCATGAGGGCTACGCGACGTACGAATGGGCTTGGGCGGTGGATGTCATCCAGAACCAGCTTGGCAAAACCATCGACGCGATCACGGCCGAAGACGTTATCGGCCTGACAAACCGATGGGAGGCGGCCGTGCTGGAGCTTGATCATCGGCTGAGTGCCGACGCCAAGAAGGAATTTGCCGCCACGGCCCAGATCGGGTTCGGGCTGGACGGCGACGAGGAGACGAAACACAAGGACTTCGAGGCCGTGCGCGGATCGTTCGAGACCAACGGCTTCGTGGCCGAAATCGAGAAGCACATCGCGATCAAAACGGCACTCGCTGAAGAGCTTATCGGTCGCATCGAACCCTTGCGGGGTCAACGGTAACCGTCGGTCGGCGGATCTCGGCCGGGCTCTCGCTTCTTAGATACTGAACAGGGTCGCCCTGAAGACGCTCGTTTGGGAGAGACCGCAGGCAAACAGCTTATCTCAAGCTGATGCAGAACTGCTCTTGACGTGGCCGCCAGCTCAAGCAGGCGCCTTACGATTTAGAATTCTCCCTTTTCAGAAAGGAGAGAAGCAATGAGGGTCATCATTGAACCGGATTATGGAATCGCTTCCCGATGGGCCGCCTACTACGTCGCCAGGAGGATCAACACGTTTGGTCCCACCGCGGACAAACCGTTTGTCCTCGGGCTGCCGACGGGGTCTTCGCCCATCGGGATGTACAACGAGCTGGCCGAGCTGAACAAGCAAGGCAAGGTGTCTTTCCAGAATGTCGTCACGTTCAACATGGACGAATATGTGGGTCTGCCGAAGGACCATCCGGAAAGCTACTACTCGTTCATGTGGAAGCATCTGTTCGGCCGGATCGACATCCCCAAGGAGAATGTGAACATTCTCAATGGCAATGCCCCCGATCTAGCCAGTGAATGCGCGGTCTACGAAGAACGGATCGAGAAGGTCGGCGGCATTCACCTCTTCGTCGGCGGCATCGGTCCCGATGGGCACATCGCCTTCAACGAACCGAGCTCCTCGCTGACCTCGCGCACCCGCATGATGTCACTGACCTACGACACCATCGTCGCCAATTCGCGTTTCTTCGACGGCGACATCAATCAGGTCCCCAAGACCGCCTTGACGGTCGGCGTCGGGACCGTCATGGACGCCCAGGAAGTGCTGATTATCGTCAACGGGCACAACAAGGCCCGGGCGCTGCGCCACGCTATCGAGGAAGGCGTCAACCACATGTGGACGATCAGTGCCCTGCAGATGCACCCGAACGGCATCATCGTGTGCGACGATGCGGCCACCATGGAACTGAAAGTCGGCACCGTGAAGTACTTCAAAGACGTTGAGGGGCCGAATTTGGCCCCGGGCGCGCTTTGACACCAAGCCGCCAGGCCCGGTCGGCCCGGCGTCCACACCAAACAACGCAGGGGATTTCGCGACTGAAATCCCCTGCTTGATGGTCTTTCTGGTCTGTCGCTGACGGAAGCTACCCCGCGTTCGGATCCGCCGAAGTCGCAGGCTCCATCGGTGTCGGCGCGGCAGGAGTCTCTGCGTCGGGAGCGCTCGGCGCCGAGACGGGGCCCATAGGAACCGGCTCGCTCATCACCGGTGCGCTGCCGGGCGGATAGACGATGGTCGCCTGGTCTTTCAGAGACTGTATATACTCCCGGATGAGTTGCGTTCTCTTCTGGCTTGTCAGTTTCCCGAGGACGCCGGCTCTGGCCTCACTGAAGGGGACCGTGCGGGCGTCCTTGTGGCCGGTGGCCTTGATGATGTGGTAGCCGAACTGGGTCTCCACCACGTCGCTGACCTGGTCCGGCTCCAAGGCAAAAGCGGCCTCTTCGAAGGGTGCAACCATTTTTCCGCGGGAGAAGAATCCCAGATCGCCCCCGCGGGCCGCAGAACCGGTATCAATCGAATTGGCTTGTGCCAGCACCGCGAAATCGCCGCCGTCTTTGATCTGCTGAAGCAACTCTTCAGCCTTGGCCTTAGCCGTGACCTTGGCCGCCGCCTTCGCCTCGTTCGGATCGATGTTGGGATCCGCAGACGTGGGGAAGCCGATCAGGATGTGGCTGGCCTGGACCTGCTCGGGTACCTCAAAATCCGGGGGATTCTCGTCGTAGTACTGCTTGGCCTCATCGTCGGTCACATCCGTCTTGCCGGTCAGTTTCCCTTCCATGAACTTGTCGAGCGCGATACCCGTCCTGAACTGCTCCTTGACCCGATCGAAATCACCTCCCTGCGACGCCACGATCTCCTTGAATTGTTCCACGGTGATTGGTGGGTTCTCGGCGGCGCCGCGCCTCTCGATGGCGGCCAGGACCTCGGCATCCGCCACCTCGACGTGCGTGGTCTCGAGCTGCTGTTCTAACAGGCACTGCGCGATAAGGTCGTCCAGCACCCTGGTCCTCAGTTGCGACTTGACCTGTGCCACGAAGGCGGGAGGCAAGTTCGCCAGTTGGGCCGAGGATTTCATGCGGTAGTCGAGTCGCTCCTCCAACTGACCTTCGGTGATTTCCTCGCCGTTGACGGTGACGACGACGGGTTCCGGCTCAGCCGGCGTTTCGGCAACCTCTTCGGGCAGGGCCTCCGTCGTCGCGGCTGGTTGAGGCACAGACGCGGCCTGCGGCTCCGGCCCACTGGGCTCCGGCGTCGCGGGCTTCTTCCGGCAGGCTAAACCGACGACGATCAGGAAGACGAGCAGACACCAGAGCAACGCCGAAACACAGCGATTTGTCCTTGGGGTGACTCTTTTCATAAGATTCTCCAGTAAGATTTAGGTTCCCGTGCCCCTTCGCAACAGCGGTGGGGCTTCACGCCCCCCGGCAGGGGGAGTTACTCTTATTATCGCCCAAAGGAGGCCCCTTCGTCAAGGAAATCAGGAATCCCGCCGGCCCCGGGGTGAAGGCCCACTTTCGATCCGGCCTTTGGGTGCGTCGAAGGTGTACGCCGGCCGGGAGCAGCGGAATTGGCCTTGATAGGGGGGGCTAAGAGCATTATAGTAGGGGGCTATATCTGTAGCAAGGGTGCCAATAGCACCTCTGTGGCGGAGAAATGACGCCAACGTAGCTCAACGGTAGAGCTCTGGTTTTGTAAACCAGGGGTTGACGGTTCGAATCCGTCCGTTGGCTTTCAAAACCGCGTTTTCTACATTGCCAGTGGGGGTGGTCTGTCCATTGCTGTCCACAGGAGTGCACTGTTTTCCGCCGAGAAACGCCGAGTAATCCGCCGAGTTTTTCCCGTCGGTTCCGGTGGCCTTCTGCGCGGCACTGGTATTCGTCGGGGAGAGATCAGGCAAGTTGGCAACGGCTTGCGACTCTTGGCCGTTGAAGATGTGTGTATAGCGGGACATGGTCAGATTGATGTCGCTATGCCTCATGATCGACTGGATGACTTTCGGATGCGTGCCGTTGGCGGCAAGGAGACTTCCCGTGGTGTGCCTGAGGCTGTGAAAGTCCGCATAACGACCGGCATCGTCAATGTATGGAATGCCTGCATCTGCCAAATCGGCCTTCAGCATATCGGCAGTCTTGTAGGGGACCTTGAAGGCCTTGGCACCGGGGTGTTTGGAGGCCAGGTAGCATTCCAATTCAGCGGCCGTTTGAGGCCTCAATGGAAGGACGTCGTGTCGCCTGCGTTTGCTATAGGCGGCCTCCACGCTGACAGTGCACTTCTCGAAGTCAAATGAGAGCTTCTTGAGGTTTCTAAGCTCCTTTCGTCGCAACCCTGTCTCGGCGGCGAAGCGGTAGACCAGAGCACGCTCATACCCTGTCATGCTAAAGCGCTTGGGCCCAGCGACTGTCGTGGCCAGAAGTTTACGCATCTCATCGGGTTCAAGGGATCTGCGGTCGCGACGGCGGTCCGTGCGTACATTCAACCCCGTGAGATGTTCAACAGGCGACTCGGTTGCACGCCGTTCGCGTACCATCCACCGACAGAACTGCTTGATGGCCTGGAGATAGAAATTGAACGTCTGGGCTGACATGGCCTCTGAACCGTCTCTGAGGCCTGCCAGATACTGCTGAATCCGAATCGCAGAGACGTCAGACCAAGAGGCGAAATGGCATTCGGCAATGATTCGCCTCGCTCGCTTGTAGACTGTGGTCACGTATTCGGCAGTGTTGCCCTTAGCAAGGAGACACTGCCGGAAATCCTCCAGGTGGTCGAAGATGGGCATACCTGCGGCGGCCCGTCTTCTTTCGAGCAGACCCATTGCCACAAGTCTGTCTCGCAATCTGGCGGGAATATGCTCGATCCAATGTGATAGATCGGGGTCCGGACCCTCTCCGGCGATCCGATAGGCCACAAGCTTCTCGATTTTACGACCAAGCAATTCAGACTGGGCCTTGTCAGTAAACGCGGCGAAGCGTCTGACGATCTGGAAGTGATCTGCCACCTCGATGTACCACTTCCTGGTACGCTTGGTCTTGCCGTCCTTCGCTTTGTACGTGCTCTTGAAGACTCTCATTGTGCAGCTCCCTTGGCGTTCTGCCAGATCTGCCTGCTGGGGCAATTTGCTTGCACCCAAGCCTCCAGTTCATCCCGTCGCCATAGCGACCGGTTCCCGAGTTTTACCGGCAACGGGCCCAGTCGTCCAGAACTATGAAGTCCGTAGAAGTGGCTCCGCCCAATGCCGAGCAGATTAGCTGCCATGTTGGCGGAAACCAGGAACGAGTTGTCTGACTTCGTGTCCATGAGAC
>CAYNQP010000298.1:0-5356 GCA_964399325.1 uncultured Pirellulales bacterium | reverse complement strand
CGGAACTCAGAACGTTAGCCCTGTTACTCAGGTAACGAGGTATCTGCCCAATTCCTCGAACTGCTGAGTGTGCTTTGAATGGAATGGCAGGAGCCTTTGATAATCCCGCACTTTTAGCCGGTCTTTGGCTTCCTTGATCTGGATGTCGGCAGCAAGCCATTTGGCCACGTTGTGGAGGGCACCTATGAACAGAATGCCCGTCCCGCCGAGTTCCAGAGTCTCGTCTATTCTTCTGGCGATGAAGGCATCCCGCCTCCTCAGGAGAATGGACTTGGTAATCTTGTATTGAATGGCCGCCAGGAGTTTGGAGCCCATTGACTTTGCCCGTGTCATGGCGATGAGCCTGTCGTATTCTCGTTTGACGAGGCCAAAATCCTCGGTCTTTACAAGACAGGCGCCTCTATGAAGCAGCTCCAACACAAGCTGAAAGTTCAGACTGCCTGCTCCGGCGGTATGCTCCACGATCTTGCGGCCAAGGTCGCCGTCCGCCACCATCCCGTCCTGATAGATCTTCATGCCGGTCACATCAATGCCGTCGAGCCAATCCCACATCGAGCGCCAGAATCCCACGACGGTCTGTCGATGTTGTTCCCAGATCTCCTCCCCCAGACTGGCAATACCGCGTTCGGTAACCTCTTTCGACAGAGAGCCGAGATCAGCACTCGTGTGTATGATCGGGACGTATATGAGCGTTCTCATGGCTACGCCTTCGCCTCGCAATGTGCCATCCTTTTCCTGAGTTCCTCATTACGCTCCAATTGCTTTCTTAGCTCCCGGTTTTCCTGCTCGAGGTCCTTGCTTTTGGTCCCGCAGGACAGATAGGAATCCTGCTGCCACCAGTTGATCCCCATTTCCATGGCCTTGTCCACGGAGGCAATCAAAAGCCTTATTTTGATGGTGAGCAGGTCGATATCGGCAATTTGAATCTTAATGTCACCAGCGATGACAACCCCCTTATCCAATACCCTTTCCAGGATATCGGCAAGATTAGTGGCCTCCGTGGCGTGCATCATTTTCTGTTCGCTCATCACTTACCCTTCGATCCTTCGTTACATCAAGTTCCCCAACGGGCCTAAATCCAAGTTCAGGTCTTCATCTTCGATGCCAAAGATCGCCTGGATCTCTTTTACCTTCTGTCTCACCGCCTTCAGGCTCAACCCTAATTTCTGAATTTCTGTGGAAGAAAGGCTGCCCTTCTTCACCCTTCTGTAGGCTTCTTTCTCCATGAGTTTCCTTATGAGTTCGACCAAGGTCAGAACTAATTTGGCCAAGCCCTGCTCCGCTTTCTTGGGACTGCCAAGGTCAATAAGTCTAGGGATGTTTTCTTCAGCCCTTCTAATCTCTCTCTGTAAATCTTCTATATAATCCCTATCTTCAGGGGTTGGTTCCTTATCAGGGTCGCCAAAGGTTCTACCTGATACCTCCTCGGCCTTGGATACGGAAGTAAGGATAAGTCTCAACCCTAGAAAGACAAGGTCCACGTCCGCCACACTTATCACCACATCGCCATTGATGACGGCTCCCTTTTCTAACACTTTATCCAATGCGTCTACTAACGCCACATTGTCGTTCTCACTAACCGTAGCATTTGCCAAATCAGCCCTCGTTTCAATAAGAAGTGAAATTGAAGACAGGCCAAGGACCACTACAGTCCAGGGCGAGTCCTTTTGCGTTGTGTTGCTGGGTCAGCTCTTCAATCTCTTGCTTGAAGCTCTCGATTCTTTCCTCGCTGACCAAGTAGGCCGCATTCAAGACCATCATTGCGCGTTTGCCTGTTAGCTCCTTTGCGAGAAGCTTGTTTTTGACTGAAGCCACGGACCGGCCTGCTAACCTGTCAAATAGACCACCTACAATAGTGCCTAACTCTCTGTCCGCTTCTTTGGCAACAATCTGCCTGAGTTCTTCTTCCATGAAAAAGGCCACACCCTCAGGTAAGGAGGCTATCTCCTCTTCCTTCTCCTTCATCGCTTTGTTGTTCTCCTTGATGGCTCGCTCGAATTTCTCCCTGTCCATCAAATATACCTTAACGCCCCACTCCTGCTTGTTCCGAATCCTATCTAAACTCTCCCTGATCCTGGGGTAATCTCTACCCAACGTTTCCTCCAATTGTGCCTTTTCTTCAAAAATGGTGCCAAACCTCATCGGTATCACGCTTAAGACTGTACCATCATTTGCCATCGCCTCTTCTATCACTCTCTCGTGAGCAATGCTCCTTTCCTTAATCCAGTTGAGGTCGTCCCGAGCCTTTTCCTGAATCTCTTGAGAACCGAACTCGTCCAGGGAGACTTCGCTCACTATCGCCTCCAGATCGCGATACGGAACAACAAACGCCTCTCCGTTTCCATCGATGCCTTTGGCGGACATCGCAGAGAACGCTTCGGTTCTTTCCCGGATACAATAGAGGTATAACCCCTGCATAGTGCCTTTCCCTCTTTCAACTCATCGTATTCTTTGACAGCAGGCAGGCAGACAAGGCCCTCCTATCCTGCTCGCCTGCCTGCAGCGGATTAGCTCGTTTGCAGACCAGGTAAACTCGTCAAACTGATCCTGGGCGCCATCCGTATCCCGCGGCTGCGCCGCCACGCAATAAACGTACACAAGGGGCTCGTCGTGCATGTCCACATCCGTGCCTCCCGACAGCCCTACATGCGTGCGGCTGCGTCCTGACGTTCGTACGACTCCACCTCCAGGTCACCGTTGAGCGTGAGCCGGTAGAGGTTCCGGTCTTGTGCCCGTGCCGGCAGGCCCAGGCTCTTCATGAACGAGCTTTCTTCGAACACCTCGACCTCGACCTGCCAGACGCCATCGACCTTGGCGGCACCGATGACGTGCACATTATCGACGCCCAGAATCCGTTGGAGGAATTCGCCGGCATTGCGGCTGGCGGTTTCTATACTGCTCATCGTTCAACCTTCCCTTCTTCCTGAAGTTTGCTAAGGCGATCCAACCTGTCCAAAAGATCGCGTTCCTTATCTATGTACTCCTGCTCGGCGATCTCATCCAGTTCGAGCTGCATCTGCAGCGCCATGAGTTGTTCTTTCACTCGACCGCCGTCATTGAGCTCCTGTTCCGCCACGTCGTTGACCTTGCGGCCCAGCCACATGACGCCCTTCAGTGGTGCCAACAGAATACTGTCCAGCAGAAACACTAATATCTCTCCATCTGAATCATCAGGGTCACGAAATTGAACGGCGGCATCGTCCCGACGTACTTGAACTTCACGTTCTCGCCGTATTCCTCGCCGAGCCCCTGAACGGCTTCGTCAAATTCGGTCTCTCGGCACTTGGGCACGAAGAATGCGGCATTGACGATCATGAGCTCGCCGTAGGTGTCATTCGTCGCGACCTCGGCCGCCAGAGGGGAAAGGGTGGCCAGGATGTCGTCCGCCACCTGCTGCTTTTCCGTCTGCAGGGCCTCTTCCACCATTTGACCGATGCGCATGCGCTCAAAGTGGGTTTGGTCGGACGGCAGGACCGCGATCTTCTCCTTGAGCGTCCGGATGGTTTCGTGTTTGGCGAGGATGCTTCCATAAATGTTCTCCTGAAATATCGCCTTGAGCCCGAGCTCCACCTTGTCGCCAACCTTGGCCAGGAGTTGCTTGAAGCTGTCATATTCAGTCTTCAGGATGCGTTTGACCTTCTCCTCGTCCTCCGCGACCGTGGCGAATCGGACCGGCAACACCGGTTGTTGCTCCATGACCGCCTCAATCGCCTTTTGATGGGCGAGCGTATTTTCGCGCGACACCCGATATCTCGTCAGCGGTGCGTCGCTGACGACCGCCGCGATGTCGCCCACAACGACCGTATGCAACGGGTCGCCGCGCCCGCCAATGCCCAAAGGGCCGAAGGACCGAGACTCGGACGATTCGATGATGCAATAGATGTACTTGCCTTCCTGGACAGCGGTCGCCATGCTCATTTCTCCCATTCCTCTGGATGAATCACGAGGTTGACGAAGTTGAACACCGGCAGCGGACCGGCGTAAAGGAACCTCATTCGCTCCCCATATTCTTCGCTCAGGTCATCCATGATATTGTCGAACTCCTTTTCCCAGCCCCGCCCCACGAGGAACGCCGCATTCATGAACATCTCATCCCCGGTGGTTTTGTTCGATTTGTGATCGTACGAGCTTCGACGCAGGCGATCGACGATCTTCTCCGCATGCGCCTGCTTCTTCTTTTCGAGCATTTCCTTGACCATGCGCCCGAGCTCGATTCTTTTCCGGGGATCTCTACAGCCATTGCGCTCCAGCGCCTGCTTGCGATGCTTCAAGGGCGGATTCTCATGGAGCAGCTCATCGTAGACGGCACTCATATCCCGCCAGACGCCCTTGACCCCCAGCTCCACCTTGTGGTCCATATCGGCCAGCCGGGCCTTGAATTCCCTGCGCCGCCTGTCCAACAGATTCCTGATCTCATCCGCGCCGGAGGCAATGGTCCCGAACCTGACCGGCAGCACGCTGTCGTACTCCTTCATTATCCGTTCGATCACCATCTGATGAGCGATCAGGTTCTCCCGATTGGCGGCACATCCGGCCATTGGGTGATTGCTCACGACCATGCTCAGATCGTCGTATCCGATGGTCAGAACCTCATCGCCTCGGGCCCCGACGTCAATGGGACCGAAGTTCCGCTCCTGCTCGGTCTCGATCACACAGTAGACGTATTTGCCTTCTTGCCGCATATCACCCCAATGTCGTCACCAATATAGCATGCTTCTCGCAATTCAGCTCGTGAAGGTGGAAGCCTTCTTCGTGCTCAGCCCGGCCGGAGGCCCGGCAGCAATCGAGAAGGAGCCTGTAGGCCCTGCTCATGTCGTGGAATTTCTTCTCAACATCCGGCATGTCCGGGTTCTTGTCGGGATGACAAGTCAGAGCCACCCTGCGGTGCGCTTTCTTGATCGCATCGGCCGTGATGAAGTCATCCGAAAGCCCCAGTTGCCGTCGCGCCCAATCCACTTCCTCGAAGGGCGCCACTCGAACCTCAAGGGTATGGAAGCTGTACGGCGGAAGAGGCCCCACACGCCGGAAGTCGAGCTTGTTGTCAAACCCGGCGTTCAACTGTTCCATTTGGCCGTCGAAGTTCTCCTGCCGATCTTTCTTGATGAGAAATGCAGAATTCAGCACCATTCTGTCGTCCATGAGGTCGTGAGTCCTGAAGTCTTCGGCGAGACGATTGAAGGCGGCATGGATCTGTAATGACATCTGCTGCTTCTCTTTGTCCACATGTTGCTTGACGAGAAGCCCCACTTTCATCTGGTCCTCCGTGGTTATTCCCTGCTGCGCGTGCGAAAGTGACTGCACCAACTGCCGGATTTCCGCGGCTTGCGACACGTGCCGCAGAAAGGAACCGAAATCG
>CAYNQP010000297.1:0-5356 GCA_964399325.1 uncultured Pirellulales bacterium | reverse complement strand
TGGACCGGAGATACTCAATGATCTCGTCGCGGCTCTGATCGACCGACAGCGCGATCGGCTCGGCCGCGGTGAACGTCTTCTTTCGGCTCGGCAGGTTGGGCTCGATGCGGAGGAAGTCGCCCAGCGCCTCGACCAGATTCCCCGCGTCAGAAACGGCCGGGGCGACGAACTTCTGCATCGCGTCGCGACCGGCGCTGGTTCGCAGGTCGGGCTTCTCCCGGTCGAGGAATTCGATCAGTCGGTCGCACCGGACCCGACCAGGAATCTCGTAGCGAACGAAGTCCTCGTCATGCACCTCGGCCAGGAGCTTGTCGTACGTCGTGTCACCGATCTTATACGGGCTGCCGTGCTCGTAGCTGAAGAGCGTCTCGGCCTTGAGAAACTGGGGCTGGCCGTGGCAGTCGCGGCAGATCTGGAAGCACTTCCGGTACTGGGAATCCTGCCGCAGAAAGCTGGCGAAGCTCATCATATCCAGGGCGGTCGAGAGATAGTCGCCCAGCCGGCCGGCGAAATGGTCGTACGCCTGCGGGTCGATGGTCGCGTCCTCATAGAGACAGTGCACGTAGCCCGTGGGGTGAGCCACAATCGTGACCTGCTCGTTGCGCAGCGCCCGCTGGGCTTTGTACGAAATCTCCGTGCCGTTGAACCACATGGTCTTGTTCACAAGCCGGCGGTTGTTCGTCAGGATGCCGTCCTGCACGTCGATGAAATTCTGCGAGTGCAGCGGCGTCAGGATCAGGTAGATGTCCTCCAGCGGGATGCCGCAGACGACAAACGCCGCGGCCGCGTAGAGCGTCGCCAGGGACACGCACTCGCCGGCGGCCTTGCCGTAGCCAGCCTTATGACGGAAGCCCTGCATCGCTTCGACGGTTTCCGTCTTCCAGTAGGGAATCACATCGCCATCGTGTTTGTCGAGGCCGAAGTGCTTGCGGATATCGACATCGAAATAGTACTTGTCGCCCGTGTACCCGAATAGGGCGTTGCTGGAGGCGATCTGCTCCGGGCTCACCGCGTGGGCAAAACGCTTCAACTCCGCCTGCTGCGTAGTCAGTCCCCAGGTCTCCAGATCGAGATTGAAGTCGAACTCATCCATGATATATTGCCGCAGCCGCATCAGCTTGCGGTAGCTGCTCTTGCCTTCGAGCTTGGCGAAGCAGTCCACCTCGCGCCATTTCCAGAGGATCGGACTCATGATGTTGGCCAGCGCCAGGCTGTACATCAGCTCCGGAAAGACGAACACCTCCATATCGGAAAGCGTAATCGCCGACGAGTACTTCTCCAGATCTCTGATATCCATCATTCTCATCCTCAAGGGAAAGCGGACCGACCTTCCCGTCCATTCCATCCTGTGTACGCCCGATCAGCGGCAAGAGTCTACCACACTTGCCGGGATTTGTTGAAGCGCGAAATCCATCTGCATTCAGGTAAATGCCTTGACGGACACGGCTCCTGACCATGATAATTGGTCGTGTTCGTGCAATCGTTTTCCTGAAACGGCCCAAATGAACAAGCGAAGACTATTGCAGAAGATTCTGGCGGGATCAAAGAATATCCGCTTTGCCGACATGGTCGCCTTGGCGGAAGCCTTTGGCTTCAGGCTTTCTCGAACGGCTGGCAGTCATCACATCTTTGTGCACCCCGAGGTGCCGGAGTTGGTGAACCTTCAGAATGTCAACGGCCAAGCGAAGCCTTATCAGATCCACCAATTCTTAAGACTCGTCGAACGTTACAGGCTCCAGATAAAGGATAACTGATGCAGGATTACCATATCAATATTTTCTACTCGGAACAAGACGGCGGCTACATTGCCGACATACCCGACCTGGAGGCTTGCTCGGCCCTCGGAAAGACACCCGTGGAGGCCCTGGAAGAAGTGCAGAAGGCCAAAGCTTTGTGGTTGGAGGCGGCGCGGGCAGAAGACAAGCCGATCCCGGTGCCGAAGTACCGTCCCGTCATATACCAGACAGGCTAGACACCGAACAGAGCCAAGCGGCGGGACCCGTCAAGCATTGTAGAGCGCGCGACCCGGCGCGGGGCCACGACTTGTTGAGTGCCAGAGGAACTGGCTTCACAGGCTCCCGAGAAACACACCGGACAGCCTTGACGTCCCCCTGCTGCAAGGAGAGTAATCTATGAACCGCTACAACCCGTTGAAAGAGCCCAAACCCGACGAGTGGCTTGAAGTGGACGAGCAGGAGCGAATCGCGCTGATTGCGGCATATCACAAGAAGGCACGTATTCGTCTGCCGAACACCATCCTGCACGCGGGCATGCATGCCGTTGTCGAGAATCAATTGGCCGAGGGGCTGCCGGTTCCTCGCGAGACGCTTTCCAGATTGATGCAGGAAGGACTCGATCGCCATGATGCTATCCACGCCATCAGCTCGGTGTTAGCGGAGCACATATTCAACCTGCTGAATACCGGCCACAGCGACGACGACGCCAATGAATGCTACTATCAGACCCTGCGCGACCTCACCGCCGCCAAATGGTTTGAGTTGGCCGATTGATGGCGCGCCGGCGACTCACAAGCCGGCGGCGTGAACGCTGGCCACGAATCGCTCGTCTTTCTTGAACACTTCAACCCGACAGTCGAAAAGCTCGCTCAAGCTCGCCGAGGTGAGCAGATCGTCCGGCGGACCTTGCTGCATCACGCAGCCCGCCTTCAAAAGCACGACTTCGTTCACGGCGCGCGGCAACTCATCGAGATGATGCGACACAATGACCACGGTCGGCGGGTCCCGTCGTTCCAGTAACCGGTCCAAAGCGCCAATACAGGCCGCTCTCGAACCCATGTCCAGTCCCACCGTCGGCTCATCCAATAAGAGAATCTTGGCGTCGGACACCATCGCCCGGGCCAGGAGCGTTTTCATCTGTTCGCCGGAGGAAAGATCGCCATAGGCGCGGTCGACAATCTCGCCCACCCCAACGGAAGCCAACTCCGCATCTACGCGTCGCCACTGCCGGGGCTCGACCTCTTCATGGAGCGGCAACATGATGGTGCCGAACAACCCCGTGGCCGCGACTTCCCGAACGGACATCTGCGTATCGAATTTCGGGGCCCGCGACGGCTCGATCAAACCGATCTGGCGCCGGAGGTCGGAGAGATTGACATGGCCAAAGGTGTCACCGTTGACCGTCACGGTCCCGGCAGAAGGCCACAGGTACCCGCTGAGCACGGCCACCAGCGCCGACTTACCCGAACCATTGGGCCCCAGAACCGCGCAGCAAGTCCCTGCTTCGACAGCAATGCTGACATCCGTGAGGATGACGTTGCCCCAGCGAGTGACGCTGACGTTCTTCAGTTCTATCGCGTTTGTCTTCAAAGGCTGTTCAGGAAAGGGCCCCTGCCCTGCTGATTGCTATGGACTCGCCGCTCCGGCGGCCTCATCGCCCAGCACGGCCTTCTTGAACTCGTCGAACCCGATCTTGTCGATCACGGCGCCGAGCCTTCGGTGCGTGCCGCCGTTGGCTTTGTAGTAGGCAATGACCTTGTCGGCCAACTGGATCGCCTGCTCTTCCGTCAGGTCGCGGGCCAACTCCTGGGAAAGCCTCGGCTTGGCGCCTCCGTTGCCACCGACCAGCATCCGCCAGCCCTTGGGACTCCCCACAAAGCCAATGTCCTTGATGCATGTCTCAGCGCACTGATTGGGACAACCGCTAACGCCCATCTTGAATTTGCCGGGCAGCTCCATGCCGTGATACCTGCCGTCGAGCTTCAGCCCGAGCGAAAGGCTGTCCTGCTGGCCTCGCTTACAGAAGGTCGTGCCGGGACAGGCCTTGACGCTGCGCACACACAACCCGACCGCAAAACCGGGCGACATCCCCAGTTCCGACCAGATCGCCTCGACGTCTTTCTCCTGCACGCCGACAATAGCGATGCGCGACGCACTGGTAATCTTGAGGGCCTGGGCTCCGTACTTCTCGGCGACATTGGCCAGCCGCCGCAAAGTCTCCGGCTGCACCACGCCGCACGCGATATGGGGAGCCACCGCAAAGGTCTGCTTGTCACGTTGGAGGATCACACCTTTTTCGCCGTCGTTTAGCATTTGATACTCTCCTTAGCCGGCTCTCTTGAAGCTATCGATCAATGCCGCGAGTTTCTTCTGGTTTACATTTCTTTTATAGAGCGGACGCGGGTCGTCGCCGTACATGCCCGTATTCTCTTCGAAGCTGGCCTTCGGATTGTCGTAGAAAACGCCCAGCGGCAGCTTCTCTTCTTCGATCGCTTTGGCAAACGCCGCGGCCCTATCGGAAGGATCGTGTGAGTCGTCCAGGTAATAGGTGTGGTCCTTGAACCATTGGTGGGTATTGACCTTGTTGAAGGTCACGCAGGACTGGAAGATGTCGACCAGGGCATAGCCTTTGTGCTGGATGGCGCGCTTGAGGATGTCCTTGGTCTGCTCCCGGTCGCTCGCATTGGCGCGCGCGACGAAGCTCGCATCGAGGGCAATCGCAACCGCCAGCGAATTGAACGGCTCCAGCACAACGCCGGCGACCTGGACGGGCGTCTTGAGCCCGAGCGGACTGGTGGGCGACGCCTGCCCCTTGGTCAGTCCATAGATCATGTTGTCGTGGACGATATTGGTGATATTGGGATTGCGGCGGATACAGTGCAGGAAGTGGTTGCCCCCCTCGCCGTACATGTCGCCATCGCCACTTTCAGCGATTACGGTCAGCTTGGGGTTGGACGCCTTGATCGCTGTCGCGGGCGGCAGCGCCCGGCCGTGCAGGCCGTTGAAGAAATGCGTCTTGAGATAGTGCGGAATCTTCGCCGCCTGCCCGATCCCCGAGACCAGCACCATTTCGGTCGGCGCAATCTTCAATTCCGTCAACGCCTCTTTCAGCGTCTTGAGAATCGGATAGTTGCCGCAACCCGGGCACCAGGCAATGTCAATCTTACCCATATCGAAAACATCTGTCGCCATCAGACACCGTCCCTACTGAATTGATTATGGATTATGGATGATTGATTATTGAAAAGCCTCCATCATCAATTATCAATCATCCTTTATCAATCTCCGTGAGTCCTTCCACGATTTCCTCGACCGCAAAACCGAGCCCGTCGTACTTGACGAGCCCTTCGTCAACATCCACACCGGCATACCGGGCTACCTGCGCTCCATTCCGGCCATCGGCCCGCGGGGCCGATACAACGGCAAGACGTACGGAGACTATGAGGAGATAGCGGGCCGGTTCACGCGGGCCATGCTCGATGTCTGGCGCGAAGGCGACTCCTACGGTCACATCTTTGCCTTCCCGAAGTGCGACTTCCACGTCAATGATGACACCTTCTCAGACCTGCGGCAGTACGAACTCCTCCAGTATGCCTGCCAGATCGCCAGTGAGAACGGCG
>CAYNQP010000296.1:0-5362 GCA_964399325.1 uncultured Pirellulales bacterium | reverse complement strand
CATGGACAATCTCATCGCGGCCGGAAAGGCTACCCCGATGCTGGTCGTGATGACCAACGAGTACATCCGGAACGACATCGGGCGCGGGTACAATACCGATTCGACGAATCAGTTCATGGACCTGTTCAAAGATGAACTGATCGACACGATCATTCCATTCGTTGAGACGAACTTCCACGCCCTGAGTGAGCGCGAACATCGGGCCATCGCCGGCCTTTCGATGGGCGGCGGCATTGCCTTCCGGGTCGGCATGTTGAATACCGACAGATTCGCCTGGGTCGGTGTATTCAGTTCCAGTGCTTTTCGCGGGCAAGGCAGCGAGATATTCGATGCCGAGAAGCAGATCCCCGGAATACTGAGCGATCCGGAGAAGTTCAACACCGCTCTGAAGCTGCTGTACATCTCCAGCGGCCAACAAGATCGGTCGTTCGAGTACACGATGAAGACAATCAGCACGTTCCGGGAGCGAGGCCTGAAGGTCGAGTCTTCCACCTTCCCCGGTGCCCACGAGTGGCATGTTTGGAGAAAGGCGCTGAACGACTTCGCTCCACGACTATTCAAATGAGGAATCAACACGCAAACCCTGTTTCAGCTACGGAGGTCACCATGAGACACCTGTACTCTGCGTCAAAACTCACTCTGTTGATCGCGCTACTCGTGTGCATGCAGACACTGACGGAGCGGCAGGCCCCGGCGCAATCCGCCGAGGGGGTACCGGCCCCAAGCAACATCAACCAGAGCGGATACCCCCGCATCCTGCCGGACAACCGGGTCGTCTTTCAGGTCCGGGCGCCCAGGGCCGACCAGGTGCAGATTAATCTGGGACGCATGTACGACATGCAGAAAGATGACTCCGGCGCCTGGACGGTGACGACGGCCCCTCAGGACCCCGGCTTCCACTATTATTCGCTGGTCATCGACGGGGTCAGCGTGTCGGACCCCGCCAGCGAGTCCTACTACGGCACCGGCAGGATGTCGAGCGCCATCGAGATTCCTGAAGCAGGCGTGGACTTCTACACGGTCAAAGACGTGCCGCACGGGGACGTCCGGTCAAAACGGTACTTCTCCAAGGTCACGAATTCCTGGAGAAGACTCAATATCTACACGCCTCCGGGCTATGACAAGGACACAGAAAAGAAGTATCCCGTGCTCTACATTCAGCACGGCGGCGGCGAAGACGAGACCGGTTGGGCCGTGCAGGGCAGGACCGACATCATCCTCGACAACCTCATCGCCGCAGGCAAGGCCAAGCCGATGCTGGTGGTCATCGCCAATGGCAATGTCCCCAGCCCGGGCGGCGGCCGCGGCGGGTACAGCCGTGCCGGAATGACCGGCTTCGCCAACGAGCTGCTGAACAACATCGTGCCCTTCACCGAAAGCAGCTATCGCGTACTGACCAACGCTGAAAACAGAGCTCTGGCCGGCCTTTCCATGGGCGGCGGCCAAGCCTTCTTCGTCGGATTGGGGAACAAGGACAAGTTTGCCTCCGTCGGCGTCTTCAGCACAGGACTCTTTGGCGGCATCGGCGGCGGACGGCGGGGAGGCATGGGAGCTGCCGCCGGCGGGACGTTCAACGCCGAGGAGCATGTCCCTGGACTCCTGACCAACGCCAAGTCGTTCAACGACGGTCTCAAGGTGTTCTATATTTCGGTTGGCGAGCAGGACCCTCGGATCGAGGCCACGAAGAAGGCGGTTGCGGACTTCAAAGAGCACGGACTGAAGGTCGAATTCGCTTCATTCCCCGGCGGGCACGAGTGGCAGGTCTGGCGAAAGTCCCTCCACGATTTCGCCCAGCGCATCTTCAAATAGCAGGAGGTCACCCTCTCCGTGTGCGTGCGGCCAACACACCATGACTCTTCGTTAGGATCAACCGGTTTGGTCGGGGGCTTTGCGGCCCCCGACTGAACCGTTGAGTTACCCTATTTCGGCTCCGCCTTGGTGTGCTGGCCGAAGAATTTGAACACGTCCGGCATCGCGCCCATGATGATGCTGCCGTGATCCAGTCCGGGCACTTCTTTGTACTCGTGTGCTATGTTCGCGGACTTCATCCGCCGGTCTAGGCGCTGCACGCTGGCGATCAGATTATCGTTCGCGCCCACCATGATCAGCAGCGGCAAATCCTTGATCTTCGAGTTCGTGTCAAACTGGAAACCCGGTGCGCCCGGCGCCAGCCCGGCGACGGCGGCCCAAACGGAAGAGTACTTGCCGCCTATGTGCAGGGCTCCAGCGCCACCCTGGGAGTGGCCCATGAGATAGATACGGCGCTCATCGACGTTGAATTCCTCGCGGACCATCGCCAGAACGTTCATCACGTCTTTCTCGCTGAGTTCGCTGACCTTCGCCGGGTCGGTCACGGCCGTTCCACCGACCCCACCGCGTCTGGGGCCGCGCGCCGCTTCAGCTCCCCGCTGAGTCTGGGGCGCCACGCCACGTGCACCGTCACGCCTGCCGGGACCGCTGCGTCCGCCAAATCCGCGCGCCGGCATACCAAAAGAGCCCATGGAGTTATAGCCCAGCACCCCCACGAGGATGTAACCGCCCTCTTCCGCCAGGTCCAGTGCGGCACCTCGCAAGAAGACCGTGGGATTGCCGCCCGCGCCACGCAGCGCAACGATCAGCGGGGCCTTCTTGTCTTTGGTGACCTTCGAGGAGACGAACACCGCATAGGGAAGCGGTTCGTTCGTATCAGCGAAGAGGTAAGTCCGGTTCTGCACGCGAGGGTCACTTGCCCTCGCCATCATACCGCGGCCGCCGCGTTGACCGGTGCCGGTTCCGCGTTCGGCCGGCGCCGGTTGAGCCTGCGCCAGGCTGAACGGCAGACACAAGGCAACGGCAAGGCCGATCTTGGCAATAGTATTCCGATCGAATCTCATGGTAGGCCTCCTTATCAAATTGTCTCGAAGAACCCGCAAATCCCCGGAACCCGACGCTACGTCGTCGGTGCTACCGGCGACTCCGTGCTTGGCCGCAAGCAGGTGCTGACAGAGGGGCCACCGGCGCATGACGGCACCCTCCCTGACAAATCGCCATTGAACCTTCCGACCCCTTGTCCTCCAGTACCCGTGCCGGGGGCAGTGCCAAGGACCGCCCCCGGCACTGCCTCAGATTCAGTATACCGCCGCTCCAGCGTCCATCAACAGCCGATTCGAGATGGTGTCAAGCTGTGTCTGTGAACGTTCTTGGGCACTGCTTCCTGCGCGGGAGTTGTCCGAAGACGGCCTCGTTAGCGAACCAGCCCATCCGACGCAGCTTCTGGGGCGATTTCATCCTTGAATGGACATGTCTACAGGTCGTACAATCACTCCTGTCGGTGGAAACTAGGTTCCCTATCAGTCTTTCTTCAGAAGGAGATGGATCATGCGAGGCAAGACAATACCAACACTTGTTGCTTGTGCTGTGTTAGGCGCTGTCGCGATATGTGTCGCGCAGACACAGACAAATCCCGGAGCTCCCGCCGGGGCTCGCCGCGGAGGCTTTGGAGGTTTCGGAGGACGTGGTGAAGCACCCGCCCCCTGGATCGAGGAAGGGTACAACGACCACCAGAACATGATGGGACAGCTCGCCATCAAATCGCTTCGTCCCGGTAAGAGCGGCAGCAACCAGACCGGCCCGGGCTTCGATGAAGCCACCGCCAATGAGTGGATGCCGACAATGCCTGACGCGCTCAAAATGAAGGACGGGACGACGGTCACCAAGCCGGAGCAGTGGACCAAGCGGCGAGCCGAAATCCTGGAGGACTTCGAGCGTGAAGTCTACGGCCGCATCCCGGCCAATGTGCCCAAGGTCACCTGGGAAGTCACCGACACCACCGAAGGCAACGTCGGTGATGTCCAGACAATCACCAAGACGCTGGTCGGACATGTGGACAATAGCGGGTTCCCTGACATCACCGTCGATATTCAAGCCAGCTTCACCGTCCCGACCAACGCGCCGGGGCCAGTGCCGGTCCTGATTCAGTTCGGCGGAGGCTTTGGGGGCGGCATGCGCGGCTTCGGCCGTGGCGGTGCTGTCGGCGGCGTACCCCAGCAGGCTATCAGTCACGGATGGGGCTACGGCTCCATCAATCCCAACAGCATCCAGGCGGACAGAGGCGGCAATGCCCTGCGTCAGGGAATCATCGGTCTGACCAACAAGGGCAAGCCGCGCAAGCCCGATGATTGGGGCGCCCTGCGCGCCTGGGGATGGGGCGTCGGCCGCTTGATCGACTACTTTGAAGCCAATCCTGACGCGAAGGTTGATCCGAGAAAAGTGGGCATCGAGGGTGTGTCGCGCTATGGCAAGGCGGCCCTGGTGACCCAGGCATTTGACCCGCGTGTCGGCGTCGCGCTGGTGGCCTCTTCCGGCGAGGGCGGGGCCAAACTCCATCGCCACGATTTCGGCGAAGCCGTTGAGAACCTCACAGGAACAGGCGAATACCACTGGATGTGCGGCAATTTCCTCAAGTACGGCGCCTCGGACATCAACGGTAAGTCCATGGACGCTTCCGACCTCCCCGTCGATTCCCATGAGCTTATTGCCCTGTGCGCCCCGCGTCCCTGCCTCATCAGCTACGGCGTGGAACCGGGTGATCCCAAGTGGGTCGATGCCCCTGGTAGTTACCGTGCCGGCATCTTGGCTTCCAAGGTCTATCAACTCCTGGGCAAGCAGGGATACGGCAGTGACATCGTGGACTGGGTCCACGCCCCGCTACCGCCGGTAGGCACACTGGTCGGGGGCGACCTGGCCTTCCGTCAGCACGAAGGGGGGCATACCTCAGGGCCGAATATCCCGCACTTTTTTAAATGGATCGGCAGGTACATCAAGTCACCTGCTGTATCCGCTCAGTAAATATCACCAATAACCTGGATGACGTGTAAAAGCCAGCTTGTCTTTTTATACTGCGCATAATGCACATTTCGCCTTAGGGAGGCGGGACATGTAGGAGAATGTCCAACCGAAAATAGAAAAGCAAAGGAGGATCTCACAGGTATGACAAATTTCCGAAAAAAACTCTGGGAAATAGTCTCTCTTGCATTCGTGTTATTGAATTCCGGCCTTGCAGGACAAATTCGCTATGTCGATGTAAATGCCTCGTCCGAGGGCCATGGTGCAAGCTGGATAACGGTGTTCAAACACTTTACGTGCGAGTTCTATGTCACGGGTGTCCATCCTGAGGCGCCATGAGCAGCAAACTGTTCGGCATTCGGAGTTACGCCCAGTCCAGGTCCTTCCGGCACAAACGTATATCCATCCTGAATCATTGACTTCTCCGGGCCGTCAACCAGGTCGTCATGCCAAGGCTTGTCCATTTGGTGGTATTCCAGAGCGACGAAGCCAGGGGTCGCCGCCGCAAGGTGTGCGTAAGCTGCCATTGCGATCGGCC
>CAYNQP010000295.1:0-5366 GCA_964399325.1 uncultured Pirellulales bacterium | reverse complement strand
CCTTGCCGAAGTCCTCGATCCGGGTCCAGTGTTCCAGGCCACAGAGGACCGCACAGACCGTAATGACCAGGATGTCATGGAGTTTATGAGACACCTTTCCGACCATGCGCGGGTCGGGCATGTCACGAAATAGGCGCAGCAAGAGCACGCGAGCCGACGCTTCCATGAAGGGCTCCTTCCATAGGGCATTGATCGCTATTCTTGCAGGGCCTTGCCCAGAAAAGGAGGACTATACAGCAGGGTAAACGCCCGCGCAATTGCCTGTCTTGACATTCCTGAATTTCCTCCATTTCGCTTCATGCGATTGCCCTGCGTACCTGCCGCTTGTGCTTGCAAGGGGGCTGCAATAGTGGTAAGATGCACTTGTTTCTGGGAGGCATAGGCACACTTGGAAAAACTCCGGCAGACACTGAAAGTTAGGAAGGAACGGGCCATCCTGGTGGCCGCGATACTGGCAAGATCGGACAGATCGGACGACCTGGCCGAGCTCACGGCCTTGGCTGAGAGTGCTGGGGCGGTCGTTGCCGACCGTTTTCAGCAGAGAATCCGCACGATCAACCCCTCCACCTATATCGGCAAGGGCAAGGTGCTTCAGCTTGGCCAGCGGGCCAGGCGCCACAAGGCGGACGTGATTATCTTCGACAACAACTTGTCGCCGGGCCAAATCCGAGAGTTGGAGGAGATTGTCGAGATCAAGGTGCTGGACCGCAGCGAGCTGATCCTGGACATTTTCGCCACCCGGGCCCAAACCAAGCAGGCCAAGCTCCAGGTGGAGCTGGCCCAGTTGGAGTACACGTACCCTCGCTTGACGCGGATGTGGTCGCACCTGGACACCGTGGCGGGGGCGGGCGGCGGCACGACCGCCGGGGCGGTGGGCGGCATCGGCACACGCGGTCCCGGCGAGCAGCAATTGGAGATCGACCGGCGTTTGGTCAACAAACGCATCACCGAGCTGAAACGCGAGCTGGCCGGCATCGACGACCGCAAGCTGCGCGAGATCAAGGGGAGAAAGGGCCTGTTCAAGATCTGCCTGGTCGGCTACACCAACGCGGGCAAGAGTACGCTCCTGAACGCGCTGACCGGCGCGAACGCATTCGTCGAAGACCGGCTCTTTGCGACGCTGGACACGCGGACCCGAAAATGGGTGCCCTCGAAAGGCGTGGAGGTCCTGCTCAGTGACACGGTGGGGTTCGTACGCAACTTGCCTCACCAGCTCGTTGCCTCGTTCAAGGCGACGCTGGAAGAAGCGGTCAACGCCGATCTGCTGTTGCACGTGATCGACGTGGCCAATGCGGATGCCCTGGGGCAGGTCGAATCGGTCAACCACGTGCTGACGGCAATTGGCTGCGGCCGAAAGCCGACCGTGCTCGTGCTCAACAAGATCGACGCCATCAAGGACATCAGCCTGCTCGAAACGCTCGAGACGATCCATCCGGAAGCCGTCTCGATCTCCGCCAAGAGCGGCCTGGGCCTGGATGTGCTGGCTGGGAAAGTGGTGGAGCACTACCAGGGCGGAGAGCTCGTGCTGCGGGTCAGCGCCAACCACGCCAACGGCAAGGTCCAGAGCTTCCTGCGGGCGCACGGCCAGATCCTGAGCGAGCAATACGACGACGGTGCCGTCATTGTCGAGGTGAAGCTGGGACAGAACCAACTGCCCGAACTCGAACGCCTCAGCCCCGACAGCGTCGAGGTCGTCTGTGGTTAGGCGTTCCGGTTATTGCCAGAACCGCGGAGTAGTACGGATTGGAAAGTGGCTTTGTGTGGTAGCGACTCTGTCATCCTGAACATGGCGAAGTATCTGACCATCGCACAAGAGGCTCTTCTCGCTCGCAGCCCAGATCCTTCACTGCGTTCAGGATGACAAGGCAGAGCGCACGAATTCATCATGATCCGTATAAAGGGCCAATCCGAACGGGAAGATGCGCGATCCGAACGACCCCAACAATCCGGCGAATATCTACAACTACCGGGACAACTTTGCGATTCTGAGGCTGGGTGTGCCGGGAGCCCCGAATGCGGTGCATCCGCTGGCTGATCCGAAGCGATTCTACCTGAATACGCAGAACGAGAACATCACGCAAAGCCGGCCGTACCGTGAGGATTCCTACATCCTGATCAGCGCGGGCAAAGATGGCTTGTATGGCACGGTCGATGACGTCTGCAACTTCGAATGGAAGTACCGCGAGCCATGAAGGTCGTGCCACGTTTCATTGACAACAGGCCGGCGGCGCAGATACTGTCTGATCTGAGATTGGTGTGAAAGCGTGTGCCGATGCATATAGGCCCGTTCGGGTGGCCGCAGGAGCGGTTGCATCCAAACGCCGCGTGATACGAGACAGTTAGGTTAGAAAGGGAGATGCACATGGTCAAAGCGAAGAAAGCAACACGCAGCCCGGACAGCTTGCCGCTCAGGAATTTCGATCTCCGCAAGCGCTACGATGTGTACTATCATTTGGGCAAGGGGCTAGCCGTCTGCAAGGATGTTCTGGTCAAGGGCAAACGCACCTTCGAGGACCTCGGTGAAGTCAAAGGCCCGTTCGCGCAGTATCTGGAGTTGGCCGATGCCAAGGGCCGTGTCTTCATGTTGAACTACATTCACGTCTTCATGATCTGCGAGGCCGGCGTCAAGGCCCGTTTCTCGCCCGTGAAGCCATAGGGCCAACGCAAAACCGCGTGGCGCAGGGACAATGAACTTTGGCGTGACGGAGAAAAAGCAGGCCGAGCTTGAGGCCAGAATGGCGGCCTTGGGTTTGCGTGAACAGGACCTGCAAGAGAAGTACGTCCGCTCGTCCGGGCCGGGTGGTCAGAAGGTCAACAAGACTTCCAGTTGCGTTTTTCTCAAGCATATCCCGACGGGGCTGGAGGTGAAGATGCAGCGGGAACGCTCTCAGCCGCTGAATCGCTATCGTGCGCGGAAACGCCTGTGCGAGATGTTGGAGGAGCGCACCTTGGGCGATCTGAGCCCGGTGGCGTTGAAGGCCGAGAAGATCCGCAAGCAGAAGCAGCGGCGGCGCAGACGCAGCAAGCAGAGCGGGTAGAGGATATAGGACCCGGCCTATGACGTGACCCACTTCGCCAGTTGCGAGACCTCAGGAAGAACGTTCTTCGCGCGGCTGCGCTACGTGCTCTAAGTCTCGTTCACCGTTTCGGCTTCAACGGTTCCTATTGCCTCCCGCGCGGCCTTTATCGTGGCCAAAGGCGCCCGCTGTTAGCGGCGCCGTCCCCATCCGCGGGGTTCCGGACATCCTCTCTGCCGCATGGGTTCCCAGAAAGAAGGGGTTGTCTCCTGTGATGCATTGCGATATCGTTAGGCCCGGCACGGGCAGTGCCGGGAGGGGCGGTGATCGACCGAAGAAGACATTGATTTGGAGGTTTGCTATGAATCACATGCGGAGTCACAAAACACATCGAAGCCATATTATTCTTGTCGCTCTTGTGGTGCTCGTGCAAACACCGCTGCTCTGGGCCGCCGATGACATCATCGGCGACTGGCAGTTCAAGTTCGCCTTCCGGGACCGGGAGATGACCGCGACGGCCAGCTTCGCCAGGAGCGCCGACGGGACCTTCTCGGGCACATGGACACCGGTATGGCCTGAGGCATCGCCGGGCGGGCAGATGGACTTCAATCCCGGTGACTTCAAGATCACGCTTTCGAGCATCAAGTTCGATGGGCAAAGACTCACATTCGTCCAGACCGTCAGCATGCCGGATTGGGAGTCTGCGGCCGATTTTGACGGCGCCTTCCGTGACGGGAAGATTGTGGGCGCATTCTCGAACGACCAGATGGTTTTCGATGCGACGGCTACACGCATCAAGACCAAGGAGTCGGCAGCCGCACCGCGTTTCTGGTCCTGGGCCCAGACGCCGCCGATGGGCTGGAACAGTTGGGACTGCTACGGCCCGACGGTGACGGAGGCGGAAGTCAGGAGCAATGCCGACTACATGGCCGAGCACCTCAAACCGCACGGCTGGCAGTATGTTGTCGTGGACATCAGGTGGTTTGTCGAGAACACCAAGGCCGGCGGCTACAATCAGAGAGACCCGCGCTACGTGATGGACGAGTACGGACGCTTCACGCCGGCGGTGAATCGATTCCCCTCCGCGACGGACGGCAAAGGATTCGGACCCCTGGCGGACTATGTTCATGGCAAAGGCTTGAAGTTCGGCATTCATCTGATGCGGGGTATTCCGGTTGAGGCGGTGAAGAAGAACACGCCCATTCTTGGCAGTGATGCGCGCGCCGCCGATATCTACAGCACGCGGCAGCAATGCCGGTGGTTGCGGGATATGTACACCATCGTTGCCGATCGCCCCGGCGCGCAGGAATACTACGACTCCATCTTCAAGCTCTATGCCTCGTGGGAGGTTGACTATGTCAAGATCGATGATCTATCCCGTCCCTATCACGAGGCCGAGATCGAGTTGATCCGCAAGGCCATCGACGGCTGCGGCCGGCCGATGGTGCTGAGCCTGTCGCCCGGGGCCACGCCCCTGGAGGCCGGCGCGCACGCCACGCAGCATGCGAATCTCTGGCGGATTTCAGACGATTTCTGGGACCGTTGGCGGGACATTGACGAGATGTTCGGACGCTGCAAGAACTGGAGCCCGTACAGTGGTCCGGGCCACTGGCCTGATGCGGACATGCTGCCGTTGGGACGCATCAGCATTCGCGGCGAACGCGGCCGCGACCGCAGGACGCGCCTGACCAAGGACGAGCAGTTCACGCTGATGACGTTGTGGAGCATCTTCCGCTCGCCCCTGATGTTCGGCGGAGATTTGCCCAGCAATGACGACTTCACCCTGTCCCTGCTGACGAACGATGAGGTCCTGGCCGTCAATCAAAACAGCACCAACAATCGCGAGCTGTCCAATAAGGAGGGACTGATCGTTTGGGCGGCCGACGTGCCGAATTCCAGGGACAAATACGTAGGTCTGTTCAATACGCGCAGCGCCGCGGCGGATTCGGAGAAGAGCACGCGGGTATCAGTGTCGTTTGACACCATCGGCTTTGGTGGTCCCTGTGTTGCTCGCGACCTCTGGGCGAAGAAGGACTTGGGCGAGTTCTCTGGTGAGTTTGGTGCGTCGATCCCCTCGCACGGCGCCGGACTCTACCGAATCAGCCCGAAGTGACATAGTCATCAACAGGTGCACGTCGCGGGGCGTTCATCCTTTCCAGCAGCGCGGCTGTGGAAGATGGAGGCCCCACGGTCTTTCTCCACTTGCACTTGAAGACGCGGTAGGCGGGGAGGTTTGATCTGCACAGCGAAGGTGGCTCCGGGACCGCCACCCATGCGAGTAAGGCCGACAGGGCGGTGTGTGAGGTTTTTTTCTGGCGCGACGCTAACTCTTTATTTATAGTGACTTAT
>CAYNQP010000294.1:0-5369 GCA_964399325.1 uncultured Pirellulales bacterium | reverse complement strand
GGCGCGCCCGCCACTATGTTTTTGGCCACGGGGCATGTCGATCACCCGGAGCCCTTCTGGTTTGATCGGCTTGATTACGCCCTGCAGCACGGCCTGACCGAGCCTGGAGAGGTTCAGGTAGGCTCCAAGGCCGTCCGCGTGTCAGCCCAGGACCGTCGTGAGCTGGAAGAATCGTACCGTCGGCTCCGCGACCTGGCCAAGCGAGATATGGTTGACGACGAACAGTTCCAGGAATTGATGGACTCGCTGTCAGTTGCGTTGGAGGCCGGTGGCGGGCGGGCCCTGAGTGACATTTTCGACGGCGACGATTGGTCAGCCGTGGTGACCTGGGATGAGATTGCCGCTGTCAGCGGCAATGGGGTCATTTTTGGCAGCCATACAGTCAATCACGTCCGTCTCTTCGGTGTGCCCATCGAGGTTGTGCGGACGGAACTGGCCGAGTCCAGGCGGGCCATTGAGCAGCACACGGGGTCGCTGTGCCGGTATCTGGCCTATCCCAACGGCGCCTTCAGCGACGCTGTTGTTGCGGTGGCGGAGGAGTTAGGCTATGCGGCCGCCTTCACCACCCGGGAAGGCCTGAACAGAAAGGGCGATGACCTGTTGCGGCTGCAACGGATACACCTGGCGACCGGTTTGAGTCGGTTGGAGTTGTATGCCCGCGTCAGTGGTTTCTCTGAGTGGATGGCCCGCATCAAAGCCCAAGTGCTTAGCGTCCCGAAAGCGTCGGGTCGGGCGTTCTGCCGCATTCTGAAAGGAGGCAGTGCATTATGGTAAGCTTGCAGGCCGGCCAAAGACCGAACACTTGCGGAGACGAGAGCAAGGCAGATGCGCCCCTAGTCGCCGAGTTGGTGACGACGCGTGCGGAACTGGATCGGCTGGCCGGCGACTGGAATGAACTGCTACGTGACTCGAAAGCCAACACGGTCTTCCTGACGTGGGAATGGATTTCGACCTGGCTCGACACCGTATATCCAGATGCTCCGTTGTTTGTTGTGGCCGTGCGAGACAGTGAAGACCGATTGATGGCGATTGCTCCATTCTACCTCAGCGATCTGAGTCTGTCGGGACTGCTGAAGTACAAATGCTTACGTATATTCGGTGACTGCCAAAGCGGGGCCGAGTACGGCGACATCATTGTTCGCGGTGGCTTTGAAGATGCAGCGATGAACTGTCTCGTGCAGGAACTGCTGACGCATTCCAGTGTTTGGGATTGCATATGGATCCCCAACATGGCGGGCTGGACGGGCGTCCACGAGCGTTTCAGCAAGGTCTGCACTGAATTCGGACTTTATATGCACAAACGCAGCCGTGAATTCTCGATGGTTACGCTCCCTGGCGCGCATGAGGCTTATCTCAAGCAGCTTTCGCGTAATCGCAGGGAGCAGATCAGAAGGAAGACCAGGCAGGCGGAAAAGTCACATGATGTCGAGTCTATCTGCTGTGATCACCGGGACGAACTACCGCGAGTCTTGTCCGATCTATTCGTCCTCCACCGCAGACGGTGGGAGAGCGTCGGACAAGCGGGAAGCTTTGTCCGGAGGCCTTTGATGCAGCGGTTCTATGAATCGTTTGCTCCGATTGCTCTGCAACGAGGATGGCTGCACTTGCATGCTCTGAAAGTGGATGGCGTTGTCCGTGCCATTCAGTACGGCTATGCCTATGACGGCGTGTTCTCTCAGCTTCAGGAAGGCTACGACCCTGACGTTTTCGACGGGGTTGGGAACGTCTTGCGCAACCACGTGATCAGGACGTGCATCGAAAACGGTGTGCGCGAATATGATTTCCTCGGCGGCTTCACGGAACACAAACGCCGTTGGGGTGCAGAGGTGAGAGAAGGTCTCGACTTGCTTATTGGCAGGAGATCGCTGAGGAATCGCCTCCTGTTCTGGAGAGACATCTGGCCTACAGGACGTTTCCTTCAGCAAGGCAGGCCTGCCAATGAAGGGCGTAGTCACGCCTGAAAGGCAAACCCTTCTGCGAAAATGCGAGATATGAGACCGCGCGTCAAGAATCTGCACGCGATGATACTGCTGGCGCTGGTCGCGTACGCAACACACTCAAGGGTGTTCTCTCTGAATGAGTGCTCGGTGTATCGATGCGCACAGGAAGACGGCCAATGGAGCTAGGGGGAAGAAGGGTAACCTCTATCTCTTGACCGGAGTGACTACTACCGGAAGATTTGTGGAGAATCTCTCACGCTGCCAGGTAGAAAGGTTCAAAGACATAGAGATCAAAATGAGACAGCAGCCCGGTGTTGCAGCGGCGTTCGTTGAAGGCTTAGACGCCTCAGCGTATGGAGTTGCACGCAGCCTCGGCCGTGGAATATGTTGCTCCTGGCGCTGTTACCAGCATCGTTTGCATACGCCGGTATGGGCTTTCGCCTTTGATGACCAGACGGAGGGTGCCGGTCGCGAGATCCGTCAGCATCTGCTCAGAACGGCGGATATGGTGGATCTGAGGTCTGTGCCGGCCGATACCGTATGGGCGACACAGTTGATCAACGGTGCAGACCCGACCCAAGTGCTCGTGGAATGCGATCCGGAGGAGGTTGATGTCTGTATCGCCCTCAACAAGCCGTGGGATCAGTGTCTTGAACAGATTTCGCCGAAGTTGAGACGCAGAACGCAACAGTCCCTCCGCCGGCTTGAGCGTCAAGGGACGTTGGCCCTGTCGGTACTAACCGACCCGGGTGGCCTGGAAGAGGCGCTCACGGAATGTCTGGAACTCGAGAACGCCGGATGGAAGGGCAGAAATGGCACGGCGATCTGCTGTTCGCCCGCGACGGAGTGTTTCTACAAAAGGCCTGGCGAGTCGTGCGGCAGAAGCAGGACTGCTGGCTATCTACATGCTGCGTTTGGATGGAAGGTTGATTGCTTCTGGATTTACGGTGCGGGGCAGGTGCGGTCACCGCGTGTACACGCATGTGCGGCCGCTCATGCAAGGAACTCGTCAGTGGTTGACGCGAGCAACAGGAGATCCTCACAGTGAGCAATGCTGAGTCTCTCCATATTTGCTTCGTGGCTCACAACGCCTATGGTGCCCTGGCCCGTGTAGACACAGGTCACATTGGGGGGATTGAAAGACAGAATTCATTGATGGCACAGTGGTTTGCCACGCGTGGGTACTCAACCAGCATGATTGCCTGGGATGAAGGGCAACCGGATGGCGCCGAGGTCAACGGAGTTCGCGTCTTCAAGATGTGCCGGCGGGACGCCGGAATCAAAGGGTTGAGATTCCTACATCCGAGATGGACGAGTTTGTGCCGTGCGATGCGGAGGGCAGATGCGGACATCTACTACTACAATTGCGGCGACCTTGGTCTCGGCCAAGTTGTGATGTGGTGCCGGAGTCATGGACGCAAGTCCGTCTACTCGGTAGCCAGCGATCCGGATTGCGATGTGAGACTCCCCGTCCTCAAGCCCGCCAGGGAGAGAGTTCTTTATCGCTACGGTTTGAGACATGCAGATTCTGTTGTGGTACAGACTCAGCGCCAGCAGCAGATGCTACATGAAGGATTTGGCATCAGAGCGACCGTGGTCCGGATGCCGTGTGAAGGATTTGATGCAAACGCCGTCGTTCATTCGGCGCCTGCGCCACCGGAGCATGCAAGAGTGTTGTGGGTCGGCCGGATCAGCAGAGAGAAGCGGTTTGACTGGCTGTTGGATGTCGCAGAAAGGTGTCCCAACGTGACTTTTGATGTAGTGGGGGCGTCAAATACAGATAGCGACTATGCCTCGCGCTTGGCAAGACGCGCTGCCGGAGTCAGCAACGTAGCGATGCATGGCCGGGTTTCCCACTCTGGGATAGCGAGATACTTTGAGCGCTGCCACGTATTGTGTTGCACGTCTGCATATGAAGGTTTCCCCAATACATTTCTGGAGGCCTGGAGCCTTGGAATACCTGTCGTGTCTACCTTTGACCCGGATGGCGTGATCTCTAGATTCAACCTGGGGCGGACAGCGTCAAGTGTGGATGAGTTGGCAGACGCTGTTCAGGAATCAATAAGCGTCCCCGCCAAGTGGCGGGCGGCCTCCGAGTCTGCCAGAGAGTACTATGTGAAGTACCATACGCTTGATTCCTGCATGGAGCAGTTTGTTCAGGTCTTTCGAGATATCAGTGGGCAGCGATCCGTTTCGTAGGCAGATGTGGACATGAGAGCCGTCATGAGAGTTGCATTTGTCAGTCGGTATCCGAATGATCCCAACCAGCCCCGGGGTGGTGTGGAGTCGGTGACAGTTGTTCTGGCGAGAGCTCTTGCCAAGTTTGACGACCTGGATGTGCATCTCGTCACGCTTGAACAGGCGCAAGACAGGGTCGCTGTCAGCCAGGATGGTTGCGTCACCATCCATCGTCTGCCGGGTTCTCGTTGGCCGCAGATCGCGGATGTTACGGTGGGACCTGGAAGAAAGCGGCTGATTCGCTATATGGCGGATCTGAAGCCCGATATCCTGCATGTACACGAGACATACGGCCTCGGCCTGGGCCGTATTTCTATCCCACACGTGTTCACGGTCCATGGATTCGACCATGCCAACCTCTTCGCCAATGGAGCCAGGTTCGGCCGGATTCGATCAGCGCTCTGGAGGCAAGTGGAACGGCGTGGGTTGGCTGCACAGAAGCATATTATTTCGATTGCGCCGTACGTGCGGGCCATGATCGAGCCTCTGACAGATGCAAGCATTTATGACATAGACAACCCGGTGGATGAACGGTTCTTCCAGATAGTGCGTCAGGCGGAACCGGGAAGGATCTTGTGTGTTGGCTGGATCAATGAAAGGAAGAACACCCTGGGTTCCATCGAAGCGTTTGTGCGGATTGCCGGACGCCACGTGGAAGCCAAGCTGGCCATTGCTGGTGAGCCGCAGGAGACGGCGTACTTCAATCGAGTCAGACACAGTATCGAACAGAACGGAATTGGCGACAGGGTGGAGCTGCTGGGACATATCGACCGTGCCCGGTTAGAGCAGGAACTGGCAAAGGCAAGCGTGCTTCTGCTACCTTCGAGGCAGGAAAACGCGCCCATGGCGATTGCCGAGGCGATGGCTGCAGGAGTCCCCGTAGTCGCCTCGAACCGGTGTGGAATACCCTATATGGTTGACGAAGGACAGACGGGTTTCTTGATTGATCCTGAGTCAACCGAGCAAATCGCCGACCGCCTGGCGAAACTAGTGGATGCCGATCTTTTGGGTCGGCAAATGGGTCAGGCGGGACGACAGGTGGCCTTGGAGCGATTCCATCCCAGCGCTGTGGCTGAGAAAACCAGAGCCGTTTACAGGCGGATTTGTGCGGGTGCTTAGCCGCCGTTGCCTGAGTCCGAATCGATTGGTGATATGAACATAATCCGAAAGGCTGCGGCCCACATCCTGTTG
>CAYNQP010000293.1:0-5381 GCA_964399325.1 uncultured Pirellulales bacterium | reverse complement strand
TCTTCCTGTCATTGTGTTTCCGTTCCCGGTCTCAATCGCGTACGACAGTGGCCCGTATCGGATGTTGAACAAGAACGAACCGTATCAAGAACGGGGCTTGGAGCAGGTCCAAGGGACGGCAAGCCCTTGTCATGGGCCCTCTGAGGCTCGCGAAATGAATGCGACACCGCTCCTGGAGAAGCGCATGCCGCTTTGACGGCGTAGAGATGACTCGGATCAACCGCAGAGTGTGCAGGGCCTCTTCTCGCCAGGAGCAAGAGAAATGAAGAAACCACATCCAACCCGTTGACACGCGGTACGCTTGCAGAGATGACAAGGAGCCGGGAACCAGCCAGAACCGCCGTATGCTGGTCGCACCCGCGGGACGGTGTGGGTGAAAATATCCTGGTCTGCCTGGTCCATTCATTGGCTGAAACGTCCGTGCCCGAGAATTTGCACGGACACCGCGGGACGCCCTCGACATGATTGGACTGGCATCTTCGCCTTCTGTCTGTATGATATGACAGGCAACATTTCATCTTTCGAGGAGATTGAAAAATGACCAAACGGTTGATCGTTCCGGCAAGCCTGATGGCGTGCCTCCTTATCGTATCGGTCCAGGCACAGGGGCCCGATTGGGAAAATGAGCAAGTCATTGGGGTCAACAAAGAGCCGGGCCACGCGACAGGTCTGCCTTTTGCGAATGTCGATTCCGCCATCGGCGCCTACACCCTGAAGACCCCTGCGGACGCCTTCAAGACCTGGAGGAATTCGTCGTTTCATCACTCGCTCAATGGCCAGTGGAAGTTTCATTGGGTCAAATCGCCCGACGAGCGGCCGGTGGACTTCTACCGGACCGATTTTGACGTCAGCCAATGGAAGGAAATCCCGGTCCCGTCCAACTGCGAGATTCAAGGGTATGGCACGCCGATCTACTCCAATGTCAACTATCCCCATCTGCGCCAGCCTCCGAAGATCGTCGGGAACGTGCGGCAGCGCTACACGGCCGCCAAGGAGCCGAACCCGGTAGGCAGCTATCGCACGGTCTTCACCGTGCCGCCAGCCTGGACGGGTCGCGAGACGTTCATTCATTTCGACGGTGTCGGGTCCGCTTTCTATCTGTGGATCAATGGGCAGAAAGTCGGTTACAGTCAGGGCAGTCGCACCCCGGCTGAATTCAATATCACCAAGTACCTCAAGCCGGGTGAGAATATCCTGGCCGCGGAGGTTTACCGCTGGTGTGACGGCAGCTACCTGGAAGACCAGGATTTCTGGCGCCTGAGTGGAATCTTCCGCGATGTGTACCTGTTCAGCACACCCGCCGTGCAACTACGCGACTATTTCGTGCTCGGCGACCTGGATGCATCGTACGAAGATGCCGACGTGAGCATCACCACCAAGGTACGCAACCTCTCAGGCGACCCGGCTGGGCGGCGCATTCGAGCGACACTGGTGGATGCCAAGGGGCAGAAGATGCCTCTGGGGCAATCCGAGGTCGTCACCGTCGCACCGGGCCAGGAAGTTGAAGCTCGGTTGACCGCCAAGGTCGCCGATCCGCTCAAGTGGACGTCGGAAACACCCAACCTTTACACCGTCGTGCTGGAGCTCCTGGACCAGGGGGGTAGGATGACCGAGGTCAGGGCCTGCCATTTCGGCTTTCGCAAGATCGAGTTGAAAGATCGGCAGTTCTTCGTCAACGGGATGTCGGTTAAGCTCAAGGGCGTCAATCGTCACGAGCACGATCCGGACCGCGGCCACGCCCTGGAGATTGGCTCGATGGTCCGCGACATCGAGTTGATGAAGCAGAACAACATCAATACCGTGCGAACCTGTCACTATCCCGACCATCCGCTGTGGTACACCCTGTGCGACCTGTACGGCATTTACATCATCGACGAGGCCAACGTCGAATCGCATGGCATGGGCTATGGCCGGGAGACACTGGCCCGCGTCGAGAGTTGGGAGAAGGCGCACGTCGATCGCGAGATTAGCATGGTCGAGCGGGATAAGAACCACCCCTGTGTGGTCATCTGGTCGCTGGGCAATGAGGCGGGCGGGGGCCCCAACTTTGCCGCCGCCGCACGGGCCATTCGCAATCTCGACACGTCGCGTCCGATCCATTACGAGCAGATGAACGGGGTTGCGGACATGGACAGTCAGATGTATACGTCCGTCGAGGGAGTGATCGCGCAGGGACGCAGCAACTCTCCCAAGCCGTTCGTGTTGTGCGAATACGCCCATGCCATGGGTAACGCCATCGGCAACCTGCAAGAGTACTGGGATGCTATTGAGACTTATCCGCGTCTGATCGGTGGGTGTATCTGGGACTGGGTTGATCAAGGCCTGCGTAAGTATACGGGCCAGACGGGTGCCGACGGATCGAAAGAGTGGTTCTTCGCCTATGGCGGCGATTACGGCGACCAGCCCAACGACAACAACTTCTGCTGTAATGGTGTGGTCACTCCCGACCGGGCCATTACCGCCAAGCTCCTGGAAGTCAAGAAAGTCTACCAATACGTTGGCTTCGCTCCCGGGCAGGTCAAGAGCGACAGCGTCGCGGTAAACTTGACCAACAAGTACTTCTTCACGGACCTGAACCATTTCGGCTTGCAGTGGCAACTGCTTGAGGATGGACAGGTTGTCGCGCAAGGACAGCAGGCACTGGCCAGCACCGCGCCGGGACAATCGCAGACCGTGACCCTTCCTGCATCGCCGCCCAGGCTCACGCCGGGCGCCGAATACTTGCTAAGCGTCAATCTGACGCAAAAACAGGATGAGCTTTATGCTCCCGCCGGCCATGTCGTCGCGTCGGAGCAGTTCAAGCTGCCGTACGCTGTTCCTGAGGTGCCCCAGATGGAACTGCGGCAGTTGCCGGCCTTGACGCTCTCTGATAGTACCGCCGCGGTTACCGTGCAAGGCAGGGATGTCAAGGTGGTCTTCGACCGCTCCAGCGGCACGCTGTCATCGCTGACGTACGATGGGGTGGAGATGATATCCGACAAGCACGGGCCGAGGCTGAATCTGTACCGGGCCCTGGCGGACAACGACAACTGGCTGCGCCGCGACGTCCAGCGGGGCGGGCTGACTGAGTTGTCCTACACGGTCAAGAGCGTCTCAGCCGAGCAGCCGGCGCCGGGCATCGTTCGCATCCGCTCCACCGTGGACTGTGCCGGTCGCGGTGGCAACGGCATGATTCATACGGCCACCTTCACGGTCTTTGGCAACGGCTCGATCGATGTGAGCAACCGGGTCGAGCCTTACGGGTCTCTGTCTGCCTTGCCCAAGATCGGGGTGAGCCTGGTTCTGCCGAAAACGCTCGACACCCTGACGTGGCTGGGCAGGGGGCCTCACGAGAGCTATGTGGACCGCAAGCGCAGCGCGGATGTCGGACTGTACCAGGGTAGCGTGGCCGAGCAATACGAGCGCTATGTCCGGCCGCAGGACAATGGCAACAAGACTGACGTCCGCTGGGCCGCCCTGACCAATGAGGAGGGCGACGGTTTGCTGGTCGTAACCGACGGGACCTACTCCATCAGCGCTCATCACAACACCGCCCGGGACTATGACGAAGCCCGGCACATCGACAAGGTCGTTCCCCGGGAAGAAGTCTATTTCTGCATCGACGCCGCCCATATGGGCTTGGGCGGGGCCAGTTGCGGACCGCGTCCCTTGAACAAGTATACCCTCACCGCCAAGCCTATGCGTTTCCGTTATTCCCTGCGTCCCGCAGGCGATGATCTTGCGGCGCAGGCGAGAATCCAGTTGCCCGATCTGGAAGCGCCTGTGGTTGCGCGCGACAAGGGTGGTGTGGTGAGTATCGAATCATCGGTTAAAGGCAAGGTCGAGTACCGTCTCAATGACGGATCGTGGCAGGCCTACGTCGGTCCGTTCGAGTTCATTGAAGAGGGCACGCTTTCAGCGAGAGTCCGGGTGGACGACGCGCTATTCAGTGACACGGCGCAGGCTCAGCTCGCCAAGATCATTCCCTTGCAGAACCTGGACAAAGGGACCTGGAAGGTGATGCATGTCGACAGCGTCGAGCCAGGTGAAGGCGAAGGGCGTCATGCGATCGACGACAATCCGGCCACCTTCTGGCACACGAACTACTCGTCTACGCAGGCAAGACATCCTCACGAGATTCAGATCGACTTGGGCAAGACGATCGCATTGATCGGTTTCACGCAGTTGCCGCGCCAGGATATGTCCAACGGGCGCGTTCGTGCGTACGAATTCTACGTCAGCAACGATGGCAAGCAGTGGGGCTCGCCTGTGAGCAAGGGCGAATTCCCCAACAACGATCAGCTTCAAACGGTGACATTCGCGACGCCTGCGAAAGGTCGTTACGTTCGCCTGGTGGCGCTGAATGAGTGGTCGCGCCAGTCTTACACGACCATCGCCGAATTCGATGTGATGGCCGCCCAGTAGGGGCGAATAATCATTCGCCCTCACTCCGGCATTGTGTAAGCCCATGTGCAGAAAGGGGTGAAGAGATGGAGACTGCGAGAACATCTTGGATAGCAGTGGTTTTGTTGATGGTCGTTGTCAGTTTTGCGGCAAGCGCGCGTGCGGCCGAGAAGAAATTCGAGGAGGACGCCATCAAGGTCGATTCCAACGACCTGAAGATTACCTTCATAGGGCACGGGACCCTGATGTTTCAATATCGGGACAAGGTTATCCACGTGGATCCCGTTGGTCGAGAGGCGGATTACACCAAACTGCCCAAGGCCGATCTGGTCCTGATTACGCATGAGCATGGTGACCACCTCGATCCGAAGGCCCTAAGCCTGATTCGGACAGAGCAGACCAAGATGGTGCTGACACAAGCGTGCGCCGAACGCGTCGGCGGGGGACTCGTCATGAAGAACGGCGACGTGCAGACGGTCGAGGGGTTCAGGATCGAAGCCGTCCCCGCGTATAACATTGTCCATGTGCGGCCCGGCAACCAACCCTATCATCCCAAGGGTGTCGGCAACGGTTACGTGGTCAACTTTGACAAGATGCGCGTCTCCATCGCAGGCGATACCGAGAACACGCCCGAGATGAAGGCACTTAGGAAGATCGACATTGCATTCTTGCCGATGAATGTGCCTTATACGATGACGCCGGAGATGGTCGCAGACGCCGCCAGGGCGTTCAAGCCCAAGATCCTCTATCCCTACCATTACAGCCAGACCGACCCCAACGAGTTAGCCAAGCTCCTGAAGGACGCCAAGGACATCGAGGTCCGCATTCGCAAGATGCAGTAGCGATTGCAGGCAGTTCGGAGCCTACGATGAGCCAAGAGACCAATGCCGAGAAGAAAGCTGGGCCCGTGCCGCGTAGGAAAAAGACCGTTCCGTTGGCCATCGGGATTTCTCTGGTCGTTGCCGTCGTGTGTTTTGTGGTTGTCGCGCTGCTGCCGG
>CAYNQP010000292.1:0-5411 GCA_964399325.1 uncultured Pirellulales bacterium | reverse complement strand
GTAGGCATAAGCGCCACCAAGACGCTGCGGGAGTCTTCGCAGGAATGGTCCAACCGGGAGCCATCCAGTCCCGAGGAGGAGATATTCAGATACTTCTTCCCCCGTTCTCGCCCTCGTGGCCGCACCGAGCAGGAGCCGAGACAAGTCGCTCAGGGATCGGGTTTCATCATTTCCAGTGACGGCTACATCCTGACGAACAACCACATGGTCGGCGACGCAGAAAAGGTAGTGGTGCAGTTGGCGGACGGTCGGCGGGCCAAAGCGAAGATCATCGGGACCGATGTCCAGACGGATGTGGCGATCATCAAGATCGACGAAAGCAATCTGCCCTCTATCGAGCTGGCGGACTCCGACGCGCTGGAGGTAGGCGAATGGGTGATTGCTATCGGGAATCCTTTCGGGCTGAGCCATACCGTCACGGCGGGAATCGTCAGTGCCAAGGGCCGCAGCCAGATCGGAATCGCTAAGTACGAAGATCTGATCCAGACGGATGCGGCGATCAATCTCGGTAATTCCGGCGGGCCTCTGCTGAACCTGGACGGGAAGGCCGTAGGTATGAATACGGCCATCATCGGCCCCGGTGGCAACGTCGGCATCGGTCTGGCCATCCCGAGCAACATGGCCCGCGACATCTATACGCAGTTGAAGGAAAGCGGCACGGTTGTGCGGGGGCTCCTTGGTGTTCTTCCCGCCGATGTCGAGCCGGATATGGCGGAATTCTTCGGCCTTGACGAGGCCAAGGGCGTTGTCATTTCACAGGTGACCGAGGATTCTGCGGCCGAGAAGGCGGGGCTGAAACGCGGCGACGTTGTCATCGAGTTCGACGGCGAGCCGGTTGACAGCGCCAATACCTTTCGCAACCGCGTCGCGATGCACAAGCCCGGTGCCAAGGTCGAGATTGTCGTCTTGCGCGAGGGCAGACGCAGGACCATGACCGCCACATTGGATGCGTGGTCCAATGCCACTTCCGTTGCCGGTGGACAGCCGGAGGTACGCGACCGCCTGGGAATGACAGTGCAGACGTTGACGGATGAACTGGCTCAACGCCTTGGGTATGAGGGCCTCAGCGGGGTAGTGGTTACCGAGGTGGCGCCCAACTCGGAAGCGGCCGTCCTAAAGGGCATCGAGAGGGGAACGCTCATCAGGGAGGTCGACCGACAAGCGATCAAGAATGTTCGAGAGTTCAACGATGCCATAGAGAAGGCTCAGAAGCGGGGGAAAACCATGCTTCTGGTTCGAGAGGAGGATATCGACCGCTACGTCGTCCTGAGTCTCTCCGACTAGCTGCAGGCTCTGCGGACGCGGGTGCCGGCGTGGGAGTCTGGCCGTGCCGGCGACGTATGATGCGGCGACGATGGCTTCCAGGAAGTCAGAGTAAGCCAGGTTGTCCGTGTTGCCTTGTTCTCAGAAATCATTTGGCGTATGTACTCCTTCTAGACATGGGCCCCGTCTCAAGCGGCGGGGCTTTCTCATTGAGCGGTTTGACGCTGTCGTTGCCTACGCCGATAGACGCCACGGAAACGGCGGGCGCGAAAAATAGTTGTTTCTTGTTAGCGTGCTCTCGGTAGAATCACTCAGAGGAAGTGAATAAGTGTATGGTGCGTAGAGTACATCTCCGGCAGTCAGGGATTGTCAGACGGAAGGGAGTTACGCATGGATAGAGAGCGCATTAGGACGAGCGGCGGAACCTCTGAATCGCAGGAGCCGGCGCAAATGGAAGTCGTTTCGGCTAAGCTCGACGCGCTGATGAACAATGCCGCCAGCGGTGTTGCTACCTATCGAGCGGTCCACGATGGCGCAGACTTCGTGTTTGTGGAATTCAATCCGGCCGCGGAGGAAATCGAGCACATCAACAGGAAAGACGTGATCGGCAAGAGTGTCGCGGAGGTCTTTCCAGGGGTGCGCGAGTTTGGCCTGCTGGAGGTCTTCCGCCGAGTGTGGCAGACGGGCAAACCCGAACGTCATCCCGTTTCGGTCTACAAAGACGAGCGGGTTGCCGGCTGGCGTCAGAACTACGTGTGCCGGCTTCCGAACGGCGAGGTCATGGCGGTTTACACCGACGTGACCGAGCATAAGCGCAGCGAAATGGCCGCTCGCATGAGCGAGCAATGTTTTTGCGCGATCGCCAACTACACGTACGATTGGGAGATCTGGGTCGGGCCGACAGGGAGGATTCTGTGGACCAATCCGGCTGCGACGCGCGTCACAGGCTACTCCGTTAGAGAAATCGTGGCGATGCGTGACTATCCGGATTCCGTCGTCCATGAGGAGGATCGCGAGCGCATTGCCAAAGCCTTTCGCTCGGCCGTCAGTGGCAGCACCGGCAACGATGTCCAGTTCCGGATACGGCGTAAGGACGGCAGTGTTGTCTGGGCCGAAATGTCCTGGCAGCCGATTCACGATGAGAAGAGCGCGTCGCTGGGACACCGCGAGAGTATCCGCGATGTCACCGCGCGCAAGCTGGCGGAACAGGCCTTGCAGGCGGCCGAACGTGAGAAAGCGGTCGTTCTCGACAGTCTGATCGAGCTCGTGGTTCATGAGGACCGGGACCTGACGATTCTCTGGGCGAACCGGGCGGCGTGTGAATCCGTCGGGCGGACCCGAGAGCAGGTCATCGGGCGGCACTGCTACGAGCTCTGGGGCGAGCAGGACGAGACCTGCGAAGACTGCCCCGTGGCCCAGGCGATGGAGACCGGCTGCTGGACCGAGGCCGAGAAGAGCACGCCGGACGGTCGCATCTGGGCGGTCCAGGGCACTCCGATTCGTGACGAAGCCGGCCGCGTCGTCGGCGGCGCCGAGATTGCCCTGGATATCACCAAGTACAAACGCACCGAAAAGGCCCTGAAGGACTTGAAGCGAGAACTCTACCGGCTGATGGCCGGCCATGGACCCAGCCACGAGAGAGCCGACGACGAAATCTGAACAGGGGCTCCGGGCGCAGACGACTTGACGGATTTGCGTTGCCCGGCGCAGGGCACTGACTTATCCTCGCACTGTTATATGGCGCAGCGTACTGGTTCTATACACGAGATACTTGGCCCTGTGGGTGGTCCGGTTCGGCGCCACCCTGGCCTCCATCCGGCAAAATACCCAGCCGAGTCCTTGCCGGAATAGACGCCAAACGCCGCGCGTCCATATTTCCCGGCTCGCAAACGAGCACATAGGACAGGTACATCTTGTGCCCATGCTGAAGTTTTTCAGCGGCGGGGGCCTATCAGCAGCAGAGGTATGCTGATCCGATGCTTGAGGGTCCGGGAGACGCTTCCATACAGGACGTCGCCCACGAAGGAGTGACCGTGCGTGGCCATGGCCACGAGGTCATAGTCATTTGCCTCAAGTTCCGCCAGTATCTCTTCGTCGGGCTCGCCGCTTCTGATCACGACGTGGACCTCGATCCCCTGAGCCTGCAATATCTCACAGCGGCCTTTCAAGGCCGCTTCGGCCGGTTCACGCAACGCACGGTTCTGGTCGAGCGTGTGGGAGTGCACCACGTGCAGAAGGTAGACCTGAGCGTGGTTCTGGAGCGCCAGGGCCGACACATGCTCGATGATGGCATCGTCTACAGCCGAGCAGTCCATGGTGACCAGGATCTTCTTGTACACTTGCATGTCAGCCTTCCCCTGTGAGGATCGAATAGAGCAGGTAAATGTTCAGGACGATAACGACAGCGGAGATGATCACGGCGGCCGCGAACTCCAGTTGGCTACTTCTGAGGCCGCCCATGAGCTGGCGGCCGCGGCAGAGCATCAGCAACGGAATAAGTGTGAAGGGAAGCTGGATGCTCAACACGACCTGACTGAAGATCAGAATGCGAAACGTGTCCATGGACAGAAGGATAATCATGAACGACGGGATGGCGGGAGAAGACGGCGGCCGCCACGATGATCATCGCCGAGTTCACCACCCACCCCAGGATCATGGCAGAAAGAGTATCGACCTTCTCATAACGCAAGAGAGCCATCCTTTCGCCTTCGGATATGCCTCACTTGCGGTTGTGAATGACGTTGGAATGCAGGAAGATATTGTGAGGCATCACGACCGCTCCCAGGATGGCCATGGCCACGTAGATGCTGCTTCGGTTGACGCTCGGAACGACCATCGAGGGCGCCAATGCCGCCCAGTCGGGCTTGACGATCACGATCTCCACGAGGTAGCACAAGCCGATGATCCCCAGAAAGCCCATGATGATCACTTCGAGCCGATGATATCTTTGGCTAATGATGAGGAACACTTCCAGCAGCACCGTCAGCAGTGCTCCCGACCACAGCGGCATGCCGAAGAGAAGGTTGAATCCGATTGCCCCTCCGAGCAGTTCCGCCACATCGGTCGCGACGCACGCCAAGACAATCGTCAGCCCCAGAAGCGCCGATACCGGACGAGAGAAGCGTTCCCGGATGTTGACGGCAAGGGACTTTCCGGTGGCGATACCGAGCTTGGCGGCCATGTTCTGGATCACGATCAGCATGACCGTGCTGAGGGTAATGACCCAGAGAAGTTCATAGCCGAACTTCGACCCGCCCTCAATATTCGTGGCCCAGTTGCCGGGATCGATGAACCCGACCGTCACGAGGAATCCGGGTCCCAGAAAGCTCAGAAGCGTCTTGAGAGGGAATCCTTTCCTGGCGGCTGCCACCGTAGTCATTCTTCCGTCCTTGTGTGTGATCGCGCGGCACAAAGGGCAAGGAAAAACTCGGGCTGATGACTCGGCCGTTAGGGCAGTCATTGCCGATTTCCTGGCCGGACTATGTACACGTGGTTTCCTCATGACACACTGATTCCCTCCTCACGCCCGGAACCTGTGTTGGCGTCATACTCCTGGCTACTGCAGATCAGTCGCTTGAGTTCGGCACTGTTGGCAGCGCCGCCATGTTCATCCTTGAGAGCGGTGCAGATGACGACAACGGCGAAGGGCTTGAACAGACGTGCCACAACTCCGCTCCTTTCAAAAGAAGCCCACATTCGCAGAAGACAGACTACCGCACATGTCCAAGATAGGCCATCAGGAATTATCGTGATCATCAAGCCCGCGTCTGCGCGGGGGCCGCAGTCCCTGCTTCCCCCTATTTCTTTCCGCCATCGCCACGGTGTGGCCGAATCAATACGGCCAGCCCAACAACAAGACTTGCATGGTTATGGACGCGACTGTCTTGCGGTTGTCCATTTAAGGACTCCTTCGCACGGAAATAGGCTCGCCGCCAATGCCGCTCACTGTCATCGCCGAGTCCGCTGCGGCCGGCCCAGGGCCGGCGGCGAGGGGAATTCTCTCGATTTGGCGGGTATCACTGGGTATACTGGTAGGGGTCTGGGCCGACACGTGAGGAGACACGCCAGCAGGTTGGGGGCAGGCGTAGAGACGCGATATTTCGCGTCTCTACCGACGCAGGGGGTCTTCTCAACGCTCGGGGCAGGCA
>CAYNQP010000291.1:0-5446 GCA_964399325.1 uncultured Pirellulales bacterium | reverse complement strand
AGCCACGAACCCGGTCGCCTCTAATACCGCCACCGCGTCGTCCAGAGACATTCCCGACACATCCGGAACGCGCTCCAAGCCGGTCACTCCCGCTTGCCAGGCCAGCACGGGATAACGCGCTTTCGGCATGTACCAGTAGTCGCTCGCTCCGTCCGTAGCCGTCCCCCAGAAGTCGAAACCCGCGAAACTGGCCTGTTGCCTCATCTGGGTGCTCGTCAGCGCGATGCCGATCTCATTGTCCAGACCGCTGCCGTCGGGCGGGGCGAGGAAATAGCTGCTGGTGACGACCTCGGCCGGACCGGACCCCACCAGGACACCGACATACCGACCCTGGCCCGCCACCGTGGCGACGGAGTAGCTTGCAGAGATGTTGCTCGTATTGTTTCCCACCAGCCCGCCGACATATTCCACTCCCGTCACACTGCCGCGCGCATAGCAGGAGGAAATGCCGCCGGTGTTCTGCCCCGCCAGCCCGCCGACATACATGTCTTGGCCCACCACCGTAGCGCCGGAATAGCTGGTGGTGATTTTTCCACCATTGGATCCGACCAGTCCGCCGACCTCCCCATACTGCCCCGCCACCGTGGCAAGAGAATAGCTCGACGTGATCCGACCGAAGCTGTATCCGACCAGTCCGCCGACATTGCTGCCCCCTGTCACCTCGCCGGTCGAATAGCAGGAGGACACTGTGCCCATATCCTGGCCCACAAGTCCGCCCACCATAATGCTGCCTATGACTGCGGCTGTGCTGTAGGAGTCGGTGACCGTTCCCTGGTTCATTCCCACGAGTCCGCCCACCCCGGGGCCTCTCGTGCTGATGACTGCCCCGGTGCTGTAGCAGTTGACCACGCTACCAAGGTTGCGCGAGGCCAGTCCGCCACAAGAGGAGGTGCCTATGACTTGGATGTTGACAACGCCGAGATTTCTAACCTCGGCGTCGTCCCAGATGAAGCCGAACAGCCCCCCGCTGCTCTCACCTTCGACGCGCAGATTCCGCACCGTGTAACCATCTCCATCGAAGCTGCCTTGGAACATCAATATCGCCGCATTGGTCAGCATCATGCCGGACATGTCGATGGAGGCCACCAGCACATAATGCTTCTCCCCGAGGTCCGGGTCCGAGCCGATGCTGATAAGTTGCTCAGCCGTGGCAATTTGGTAGGGGTCGTTCGGCTCGCCGGTCCCGCCGGCAAACTCGATCCCCTCCGCAGCCGCGCAGAAGGCCAGCCCCCAGACCAGCGTGAATACGAAAGCCGCTCCAATATCTCCCTTTGACAGCACCATATCATTTCCCTTCACTGATAGCGTGCCCGCAACCACACATTAGAGCACTATGCCAGTCTGTGCACCAGATGCAAATAAAGCTTGCCCATATCTCCCACTGTCTACTAAGTCCAGCAAGTCCGCCCGACGTTACACGACTGTCTCTAAATCCGCGCTATGTCCACTCGGCAGGCAGTCATAGTGCCGGCGTTGATGCCCACCAAGCCGTCGCCGCTACCGCCATGGAGGACGCCCGTGGCGGAACACTCCGTGACCGTCCCGGCGTTATACCCGGCCAGAATCCCGACATAGCTGCTCGCGCCACTCACGGCTTCCACATCGGCGTCCACCAGATTGAGGTCCTCGACCCGGCCCTCCTCGCCGATCATGCCAAACAGGCCGACGTAGTCGTAGCCACGGTGAATGTCGACAGGGGCCATGGCCAAGTTGCGAATGACGTGACCTTGTCCGTCAAGAACACCGCTGAAGGGCACACCCTGGAAATCCCTGGACCTCACCGTATCCGGGGCAATCAAGGCCATCTCATACGTTCGCCCGGCCATGTCCAGATCACCAACCAACAGGAAATGCTTGTCGAACAGGTCCGGGTAGTCGGCCAAAGACTCCAATTGGCCCGGCGTCTGGATCTGATAGGAGTTGGCCGCCGTGCCGTCACCGGGGTTCTCGGCCCAGTCATACGTTCCGTCCAAGCTCACGACCAAATCGATCGCATCGCCCGGGCCGGCATAAGAATGGGGATCCGCGTTGATGACGCAGTTGGCGGGAATGGTCCGATGGAAATCGTAACGCACCTCGCCGACCACAAATCCGGCTGCCTCCAGCGCTGCCACCGCCTCTTCAAAAGACATGCCCGACACCTGCGGAATCCGCAGCATCCCGGTCACGTCTGCCTGCCATGCGAGCACCGGATAACGCTCTTTCGGCATGAACCAAACGTCACCCGCTCCATCCTCGGCTGTCCCCCAGAAGTCAAAACCTATGAAGCTGGCTTGTCGTTTCATCTGGGCGTCCGTCAGTGAGACGCCGATCTCATTATCCGGGCCGCCACCGTCGGCCGGGTCGAGGAAATAGCCGTTGGCTACAGGGTACTCCGCCCAATGGGAACCCACCAGGGTGCCAACGAATTGGCCTTGGCCCGTCACCACGGTGACGGCATAGCTCGCGCTGACCGCGCCGCTATTTGCTCCCACGAGTCCGCCGATATGGTCCACCCCTGCCACAGACCCCCTCGCATAGCAGGAAAAAATGCTGCCGTAATAGCCATTCTGTCCGGCCAACCCGCCGGCATAATCGCCCTGGCAAACCACCGTAGCGGCCGCATAGCTGGAGGTGATCCTGCCTTGAGAGTTAATCCCAACCAGCCCACCGACAATACGAGTCTGCCCCGCCACCGAGGCGAGGGAATAGCTGGAGGTGATGATCCCGTGATTGGAGCCCACCAGTCCGCCGACATAGGCGGCCCCGGTCACCTCGCCGGTCGCGTGGCAGGAGGAGATCCTGCCCCCATTCTGACCTGTCAACCCACCGACGTACTGCCCACCGATGACAACGGCGGTGCTATAGCAGTTCGCTACCGTTGCACCGTTGCTCCCCACCAACCCACCAATGTTAGAGCTGGTTGGTTCGCGGTCAATCCCAGAGTGGCCCGAGTACTCTTGAGGTGTGGCGCCGATAACGGCGCCGGTGCTGTAGCAGTTGACCACGCTGCCCAAGTTACCTGAGGCCAGTCCGCCACAAGAGGACCCGCCGATGATCTGGACGTTGACCATGCCGAGGTTCCTGACTTCGGCGCCTTTCCCGATGGCGTGGAACAGTCCGGCCTCGCCTTCGCCCTCGATCCGCAGGTTCCGCACCGTGTAGCCGTCCCCGTCGAAGGCGCCGTAAAACATCGATATCGGTGGCTCCGTCAGCATCAGGCCGGACAGGTCGATGGAAGCAACCAGGATATAGTGCTTCTCCATGAGGTCGGAATCCGTGCCGATGCCGAGCAGTTGTTCGGGCGTGGCGATTTGGTAGGGTTCGTTCGGCTCGCCGGTCCCGCCGGCAAACTCGACGCCCCCCGCCGCCGCGCAGAAGACCAGCCCGCTGACCAGCGCGAGTACGAAAGCCGCTCCAATATCTCCCTTTGACAGCACCATATCACTTCCTTTCACTGATGGCGTGTCCGCAACTATGCATTACAGCAGTCTATGCGTCAGATGCAAGCAGAGGTTGCCTACATCTCCCACTATCCATTAAGTCTGACAAGTCCGCCTGATGTGACGGCAATCGTGAGTCTTTTTCACGCATTCCGGTCGTGTTAAGGAGTCGAGCGGTTTCTGACCGTGCCTGGGGAGGCGGTGGCGGCCTGCCAGTTGTTGGGGTCATTGCCATAGCGGTCGGCGTTCATGCGCGTCAGCGAGAGGCCCAGCCCGTTGGCTTGGGCCGGCCACGGGTCAAGCCCGCCGGGAAAATCGGTGTGATGCGAACCGTCGCTGTAAACGACCGAGTCGGCGCTGAACCACTGGCGATGCCCGTCGTCATCGACATCGTCCGGCTTGCTAAGCACGACCTTGACGCCGGCGTTGTTGAGTCTGCCAGGACCCCATTCGAGAATCTGCGCAGGAAGCCGCCCGGTGTACTGGTTCTGAAAGAGCACCAAGTCCTTCACGAGCAGCAGGTATTGGCCCGGAATCAACGTGACGGGGGGATCGGCGCCAAACAGCAGTTCGATCGTGGGATGATCGGGATCGTCGGTCAAGCGCCAGGGCGCGTCACGGACGAAATCGTATAGTGTCACGTCCATATCGCTGACATTGAGCAGCTCGACATACTCGGCATCTTCAGCACCGTTCGGATGGTACATGATCTCACTGATAACGACGGGTCCGACACGCGGGTAAGCGTTGGCCTGACCGGGGGTCGGCGCGCTCATCGGGACGAAATCGGTGGGCACGGTGCTCGTTCGATAGCGACCCAAGGTCACGCCCGGCTCGGACGCTTCGAACGGTTCCTGTTCGCTGTAGCCGGTCATGACCCCGCCGGAACCGGAGTGCAGGTACACCGTCTCACCGCTTCGGCTCAAGCCGAAAGGCTCGTGACACCCTGGATCGCTCTCATTGCCGAAGTGCGCGTCGTCGGTGAAGATCACATAGCCGCGCGGCGCCATCAAGGTGCCGGGGGCGATTTCGTACCGGGTCAGCTCGTCGGCGTCGTCGCTGAGGAACCAGCCGCCGATGTCGATGGACTCGTCGGTCGTATTGTGCAGCTCGATCCAGTCAGGGACGCCGCCCGATGAATTGGCGAGAAGCTCGTTGATGACAACCGCCCCGGGCTCGATAAGCACATCGGTATCGTCGAAGCCGGGCGTTCCCTCCGCCATGGCGCTCGGCCGCCAGGCGTCCTTGGCATTCCAGGCATCTGCAGTCGTAGCGCCGGGGTCTCTGGCGGTCAGCGAGAACCTCCCGCCATCGGTAATCCTAAACCAGTCGTCGCGATACGCGAAGCTCTGGATAACACCGCCGGCAGCATCCAACAGTTCGATCCGCTCGCCGCTGTTATCCAGGCTACCGGTATATTGTCCGAACACGGGGCACCGCGAGCCATACTTGGCCTTGACGGCGGCGGCGTCTTTGGCGAGCAGGCAACGCGCGCCCGGTGCCAGCTCAACGTCGGGGAAGGTGTAGTGAATGCCCTTGGTGAAACTGACCAGGTTCAGATTGATCGACGCCGCGGCCGTGTTGACCAGCTCGATGAATTCGGAGTTGGGATCATCCGGGTTGCCCGTATCGGCCGGATGGAACATGATCTCGCTGATCCGCAGGCTCTCGGCAATTGGCCCGACCGAGAAAACGGCTTCATTCAAAACGCTCCACGCATTGCCGGCCAGAGCGCGGGCCTTGATCTTCACGGTCTTGGTCAGCGGAATGGGACCGGTGTAGCGGATGGCATCGACCAGTGGCTCTTGGTTGGCCGTGCGACTGGCCGCCAATTCCGCCGTGTTGAGGAAGTCCGAACTCGTCAGCGAAACGTTCAGTGCATGAATAGAGAGCACGTTGTTGCCGGACTTCAGAGTGCCCAGAAAGTTGGTGACGTCGATGGCCTCGAAGCTTACGGCCGCCGTGTCGTCATGCGAGGCGGTCGCCAGGGAATTCCACGCGGGCTCGCCTGTGAAGTTGCGACG
>CAYNQP010000290.1:0-5447 GCA_964399325.1 uncultured Pirellulales bacterium | reverse complement strand
GTTCACGGTATATATCGGCTGATCGAAACTGACGCGCACGTGACTCTGCGCGGCCAGATTGTAGATCTCATCCGGCTTGATGTCGCCGATCAAAGACGACAGATTGCTGCCGTCGGTCATGTCCCCGTGAACCAGTCGCAATCGCGGCTGTTCGTGAGGGTCCAGGTACAGGTGATCGATCCGCCCGGTGTTGAAGGAGGAACTGCGTCGGATGAGACCCCAGACCTCGTACCCCTTGGCAAGCAGAAACTCGGCTAAGTAGGAGCCGTCCTGACCCGTGATACCCGTAATGAAAGCCTTCATGGCCAAATGCTCCTCTAGAGCCAAGGCGGACGCTATGCCTTCACGATCTTCGAGCGGCCGGCGCGAACCTTGGCGGTAGCGTTCCGCGTGTCGACAACGAGCCGCGCGTGCTTCGCAATCCAACCGTAGTCGTACTCGCTGTGGTTTGTGGCAATCAGCACCGCATCGTAGCCGCCCAGCATTTTGGCGGTCAGCGTCTTGCTCTTCATCTGAAGATCGTGCTGGCGCTGCTTGTGCGTCTGCGGGATATAAGGATCGTTGTAGTCCACCTTCGCACCTTTGGCCCGCAGTATCTCGATCAGTTCCAATGACGGGGACTCCCGCACGTCATCGATGTCGGGCTTGTAGGCCAGCCCCAGAACAAGGATTCGGGAGCCCTTGAGGCTCTTTCTGTGCTCGTTGAGCGCATCGGCGATTCTCTGGACGACGTATTCGGGCATGCCCGTATTGATCTCACCGGCCAACTCGATGAAGCGGGTCGGCAGGCCATACTGACGAGCCCGCCAAGTCAGATAGAATGGGTCGATCGGAATACAATGGCCGCCGAGGCCCGGGCCCGGATAGAACGGGCTGAAGCCAAACGGTTTGGTGCTGGCGGCCCGGATGACCTCCCAGACATCGATGCCCATCCGGTCGAAGAGCATTTTCAGCTCGTTGACCAGCGCGATATTGATGCAGCGATAGGTATTCTCCAGGATCTTGGCCGCCTCAGCAATCTCACAGGTATCGACGGGCACCAGTGTGTCGATGGCGACCTTGTAGACCTCCAGCGCTCGCCGGAGACTCTCCCTCCCATAGCCCCCTACCACCTTGGGGATCGTGGCGGTCTGGAAGCTCTTGTTGCCGGGGTCTTCGCGCTCGGGGGAGAAGGCCAGGAAGAAATCCTTCTCAACCTTGAGCCCGGACTCCTCGAGCATGGGCAGTATCACTTCACGCGTCGTCCCGGGGTAGGTCGTACTCTCCAGGACAACGAGCTGTCCCTTGCGAAGATACTTGGAGATGGTGCGGCAGGTCGATTCGACATACCGGAGGTCGGGCTCGCGGTTCTTGGTCAGCGGCGTGGGCACACAGATCAGGAGCGAGTCCGGCTTGGACAGCTCACTCATATTGTCCGTGGCACGAAATCGGCCCGACTTGACCATCTCGGCCATCGTCGCATGCGGAATGTGCTTCATGGGACTCCTGCCCCGGTTGATCGACTTGACCGCGCGGGAATTGATGTCGAAGCCCAGAACCTTGGCGCCGCCCTTGCAGAACTCACGCGCCAGCGGCAGACCCACATAACCCAATCCCACGATACCCACAAAGACCGGCGCACCACTCTCCGGCTGCGTCTTCTTGCGCTTTGCCACAGGGACCTCCATATCAAAAAGCCACGAACTCCACGAAATAGAAGCCATCATGGACGCCGTGCCGACAGGCCACAAATACCGCACCTATCTCACGCCAGCCATGTCTCTCTGTCTGCACACTTGCGACGCCGCAGTATGGAACCTGTGCCGTACCCTGGCAAGAAAAATCCTTGCGACCGGCCTCCTTTCCGCCCAGGGCTATCGGCCGCCGCAATCATCAAAGAGGCATCCCCAGAAGTCACGCTGGGGGTCTCCATCCCAAGAAATCCCCGGAAAAATGGTTTCTTCTCATCATAGCTTCATCTTTCGTTCGGTAACATCGATGTCGGTAACGTGTGATGCAGGCCAGCCTGCCCGTACGGGCGGGCTGGGAAATGGCTGGTTTGTGCGTTTTGTCCGTAAGGAGGTCAAGGATGTTGCGAAAACACTGGAAGCTGAGTGTCGTAATCGTGGTGGCCTTCGCTGGTTTGGCGCTGTCCATCGGGGCCTTAGCCGGCAAGAAACTGAGCCAGGAAGAGACGGTTTCCATCGATCAGGTGCCCGCTGCCGTCAGAGCCACGGTTCTGGCCCAGGGCGGGACCATCGAAGAGATCGAGCTTGAGGACGACGACGGCCAGCTCGCCTATGAAGCTGATGTGGTCATTGATGGACAGGAATTCGAGTTGAAGATCGCTCCGGACACCGGCGTGCTGATCAGCAAAGAGGCGGACGACGAAGACGATCAAGCGGACGACGACGATTAGGCGCAGGATAAATGCTGGAACATCGACTCCCGGGAGCTAAGATATACACCGCTGAAAAATAATGGATCACCCTTCAGCGGTGTTTCTCTGTGGTCATTGATATGCGTCTATTGCTCATCGAAGACTATCGGCCTCTCCGGCAGTCCCTGGCCAAGGGCCTGCGGGAAGCAGGATTTGCCGTGGACTGCACCGGCGACGGGCAGGAGGGGCTGTGGTACGCCCTGGGCAACGATTATGACGTGATCGTACTCGACCTCATGCTGCCCGGCATGGACGGGCTGACGATACTCAAGAAGCTCCGAGCGGAGGGGCGTCAGAGTCATGTATTGATCTTGACGGCCCGAGACACCTTGGACGATCGCGTGGCCGGCCTGGATCTGGGCGCCGACGACTACATGATCAAGCCGTTTGCGTTCAAGGAACTGCTGGCCCGCGTGCGGGCGATGCTGCGCCGCAACTATCGCAAGAAAAATCCTCTCATCGAGGTCCAGGACTTGCGGATCGACCTCGCCACGCAGCGCGTCCGGCGCGGCGACCTGGAGATCCCGCTTACGCCGCGGGAATACGCCCTGCTGGAGTACCTGGCCATGCGGGTCGGCCAAGTGGTCTCGCGTAGCGACATTTGGGGGCATGTCTACGAATTCAACTCGACCGCATCCAGTAACGTTGTCGATGTGTACATTGGGTATCTGCGCAAGAAGATCGAACAGCCGGACAAGCCCCCTCTGATCAACACCGTCCGAGGGCGCGGCTACATGTTGGGGACCGAATCGTGATTGCCTCGCTACGAACTCGTCTACTCGTCGGCACGGTCGGCGGCACCGTGCTGCTCCTGACGGTCTTCAGCTTCATCATCTATACGACGGTCCGGCGGGCGCTGCTGGAGGAATTCGATGGCGCGCTGGAATCAACGGCGCACCTGTTTGCCGCTTCGGTCGAACACGAGGAAAACGAAGTCGAACTCGGTTTTGATCTGCAACAGATGCCCGAGTTCCGCGACCCTCACAACCCGACCTTCTACCAACTCTGGGGCGCCAACGACACCGTCATGGCGAAGTCACCTCTCTTGCACGCTGACAGCCTGCGGCAGATCGCAGACGGTGTGGGTTCTCCTGTCTTCGCGAACTCGCGCGGCAGCGATGGCAGGCCGCAACGCGCCGTCGGGCTGCGATTCATACCCCGTGCGTCCGACAACCAAGAGGGCCCCCCACCGCCGAGAAATATGAAGACGCTGAGCTTGACGATGGCCCGCGACGCTACCGAGCTCTATGGCCAGCTTGCCTTCTTGCGTCGGCTCCTCTGCGGCGCATCGGTCGCGGTAGCGGCGTTGTCGGTTCTCGTCGCAGCCGTCATAGTCCGGCACGGCCTGGCGCCCTTGAATCTCATCGCGGCGCAGATAGCCGCCGTCAAAGCGGATGATCTGACGGCCCGCGTCGATGCGCAGAACATCCCGAAGGAAATCGTCCCCGTCCGAGACCGATTGAACGACCTGCTCTCGCGGCTCGAAGCATCGTTCGAGCGCGAGCGGCGCTTCACCGCCGACGTGGCGCATGAGTTGCGGACCCCCCTGGCCGGAATGCGCTCGACTCTTGAGGTGACGCTGTCGCGGGCGCGCGACTGCGGCGAGTATCAGACGGTCCTCTCCGACTGTCTGGAGATCGCCCAGAGCATGCAAGCCATGATGAACAACCTGCTGATGTTGGCGCGTCTCGATGCGCACCAAGTCACTTTGCGGCAGGATCAGGTCCAACTCGCCGACCTGCTGGATGCCTGCTGGCAACCGTTCGCCGAAAGCGCGAGCCAGCGGCGCATCGTGTTCGAGAGCACCCTGCCGGAAGACCTGACGTGCATCTCAGACCCGGACAGTCTGTCGATGGTCTTGTCCAATCTCCTGGCCAATGCCGCCGAATACACGGACGAGGGCGGCCGCATTTGGGTCGCAGGTCACCGCACCGATCAACGCACGGAGCTGACCCTCTCGAATACCGGTTGCTCCCTGACCGACGAGCAGCTCTCGCAGATCTTCGACCGTTTCTGGCGTGGCGATTCCGCACGGACGGATGCGGGCGTCCATTGCGGCTTGGGACTGGCCCTGGTTCACAGGCTGATAAGTACATCAGGCGGCTCGGTTGTCGTTGAGCGGCAAGCGGGCGGGGTCTTCGCCGTGCGGCTGACCCTGCCGGACACTGGACAGACCGGAAGCTAAGCATACAATCGCAGAAAGGGACACGACCATGATGCGCGGGATTGGAAGAGTCGGGCAGGTCAGGATGCTGGTGGCGTTGGTTGTCTTGTTAGCGGCTGCCGGGTGTGCAGCGTTGCCGGGTAGCAAGAAGGCGTCTTCGGCGGACGGTTGGGCCCAGGATTTCGGCATCGAGAACCGGACCCTGGCCGCGACGGGCGAGAGCCGGTACTTCGTGCTCAAGCCGGGCTTCCAATTGGTGCTCGAAGGCGGAGGCGAGCGGGTCGCCATCACGGTCCTGGACGAGACCGAGCAGGTCGGCAGCGTGACGACCCGCGTCGTGGAGGAAAGGGAGACGAAAGACGGCCGGCTCGCGGAGGTGTCACGAAACTACTTCGCCATCGACCCCGCCACGGGTGACGTGTTCTATTTCGGCGAGGCGGTCGACGACTACAAAGACGGGAAGATCGTCGGCCACGGCGGCTCGTGGCGTGCGGACGAAAAAGGCTTCAAGCCCGGCCTGATCATCCCGGGCCACCCCGTCGCCGGCGCGAAATACTATCAGGAAATCGCCCCGGGCCAGGCGATGGACCGGGCCGAGAACCTCAGCACCAGCGCGACGCTCGAGACGCCCGCCGGGCTCTTCACCGATTGCCTCAAGACCGAAGAGACCTCGCCGCTGGAGTCAGGCCGCAGCGACAAAACCTACGCCCCCGGCGTCGGCCTCATCCAGGACGAAGACCTCCTCCTGACCCGCTCCGGCACCGTCAGATAGGGGACGGCAAGGGTCACCTTCGCTCGTGACTTTTTTTTTGGATTTCCTGTTACCAGCAGGCTCCGGCGGGCCTTAGGCTGGTAGGGAAGATG
>CAYNQP010000289.1:0-5461 GCA_964399325.1 uncultured Pirellulales bacterium | reverse complement strand
GGCTTTTCCCGTCAAATGGCCGGGTCGTTCGACCATTACCACCTGCAACAGAGGAGACCCATGAAACGAATTTCTGCCTATCGAGTACTGTGTGTCGCTATCCTGCTGACGCTGTCCCATTTTGCCGTGGCGGAGAATTGGCCCTGTTGGCGCGGCCCGCGGGGCGACGGCACCAGTCTGGAGAAGAATGTGCCGGTCCGTTGGGACGCGACCACCAACGTTGTGTGGAAGGCGGCCGTGCCGGGCGTCGGCCACGCCTCGCCGATTGTTTGGGGCGACCGCGTCTTTACCGTCGCGGCCCTGCCCGAGACTCAAGAGCGGCTGCTGCTCTGCCTCGACCGCAAGACCGGAACCAGTCTCTGGCAGACGACGGTCCTGGCCGCGGCCCTGGAGAAGAAACACAACGACAACAGCTACGCCTCCGGCACGCCCGCCACCGATGGCGAGAGGATCTACGTCGCTTTTCTCGACGGCGCGGACGCGGTCGGCGCGGCGTACGATCTTGCCGGCAAGCCGCTGTGGCAGGTCCGTCCGGGCACGTTCTCCAGCCCGCACGGCTTTAGCTGTTCGCCCGTCTTGTACGGCGACAAGGTCATCATCAACGGCGCCAGCAAAGGCGACGATGCCTTCGTGGCCGCCCTGAGCCGCACCGATGGACACACCCTTTGGAAGGTACAGAATGAGAACCACATGCTTAGCTACAGCACGCCGCTGATTCGCCAGATCGCCGGGCGCACCCAGATGATTCTCTGCGGCAACCAGAGCGTGGCCGGCTACAATCCCGACGACGGCTCGCGCCTTTGGGTCGTGGATGGCCCATCCGACGAGTTCGTCGCGACCCCGGTCTACAGCGAACGGGCGGGCCTGGTGTTCATCAGCAGCGGTTATCCCCAACGTCACCTCCTGGCGATCTGCCCCGACGGTACGGGCAATGTCACGCAAACCCACGTCGCCTGGCGCACCACCGAAGGCGCCGCGTACGTCCCGTCGCTGACGTTGGTGGACGACCACCTGCTGACGACCAACACCGCCGGGCAGGCGCACTGCTTCGAGGCCGCGGCCGGCACGCTGCTCTGGAAGGAAAACCTGGGCAAGCAATACCCCTCGCCCGTCGTGGCCAACGGCTTGGTCTATATCCCCAACGATGCCGGCGTGGTCAACGTCATCAAGCCGGGCCCGACCTTCGAGCGCATCGCCCAAAACGACCTCGGCGAAAAGACCACCGCCTCGCCCGCCCTCAGCGCCGGCCAAATCTTCCTCCGCACCGACAAGCACCTGTTCTGCATCGGAGGTTCGTAGTGACGCCGTAAGGCGTTATGCCCTTACGGGCACACGACGGGCGTGGTCGGAATACGGCGGCGGCCGGAAGTGTCATCTCTGAAAGCGTGCCGGGTGTCAACGGATTAGATCGGGTTTCTTCATTTCTCTTGCTCCTGGCGAGAAGAGGCCCTGTACACTCTGCGGTTTATCCGAGTCATCTCTACGCCGTCACCGCGGCATGAGTTTCTCCAGGGGCGGTGTCGCATTCATTTCGCGAGCCTCAGAGGGCTCATGACACACTCGCGCTTACCGTCCCTTGGACGAGACCTGCTTCAAGCCGCGTTCCTGATAGGGTTCGTTTTTGCTCAACATCCAGTACGTCGCCTCGGCTAAATGGCGGGCCACCGCCCCGACCGCCTGGGCATGCCCCCGACGCGTGCGGATCCGCGTATATAACTGACTGACGTGACGGTAGGGAAAACGTTTGCGATTGACCGCCACCGAATTGCCGGCCTCGGCATAGGCCCACTTGAGGTAATGGTTCACGTCCGGCCGGGTCCGCCCGTAACGGGTCTTGCCGCCGCTGGCGTGCACGCGCGGCACGGTCCCAGCATAGGACGCCAGACGGTCCGCCCACTTGAACCGCCTAATGTCTCCGATCTCCAGACCGATCACGACCGACAGAATCAGGGCGACGCCGGGAAGGCTGTCGAGCAGAATCATCTCGGGGGTCGGTTTGAATACCACGGCCATCTGCTTCTCGAGCTTCTGGATGACCTGCTCGACCTGATCCAGCTGCTCGATCAGCAGACCGGCCGTGTACGCCGTGTGAGAGGGCAACTGGGCCAGAGCGTCCAGCAAGATCTTCCGGCCTTTCTTGCCGAAGATGTCACTGATCTCCTCGAACTGATCCTGGAGGCCGTATTTGTCCAGCACGGAGTGGATGCGGTTCTTCAGCCGTGTTCGTGAAACGCCGAAAACCATGCGGGTCCGGGGCAACTCACGCTGGTCGCGGAGGGACGCCGGCGGAATCCAGACCGTGGGCAGCGTCCCGATGCGCTGGAGGGTGTTCAAACCGCGGACATCCAACTTGTCGGTCTTGTTGATCGAACCGAGCATCAGCTTGGCTTTGCGGGCGTGGACCAGTCGGGGGACCATCCCCGCCGCTTCGATCTCATCGACGATCCAGTACCAGTTGCCGATCGTCTCGACGGCGACCGGCGACCCCGGCCGGTACGCCGACAAGAAATCTCGGATGTTGCCGCGTCGATGCTCGATTCTTTGTTCTCCAAGACGCCGACCGTCGGGCGTCTGTACGTTGGCGAGACTGTAGCGTTTGTGGCAATCCATGGCTATGATCTCCATCGTGCCTCCTTTCTGCGGGCCGACCGCATAGGTTGATTTCATCGCGGTATTGTACCCGCGAGGGAGGCACGCTTTCATACAATCATTTCGACCGAAGGCACGGCGTCGCCGGGCCGCAGTGGAGAAATTTGCCTGAGAATGGGCAATGGCTTATTCGGCGGAAAGGCTCCCTTCGGATGTGTACGAAGCAGACTTGTCAGCGAGGTTGGGCTGGAAGCGTAACGTCCGGCTTGTCTCCCGCGAGATTTCTCCACTCCGCTGCGCTCCGGTCGAAATGACAAGGAGCCGGGAACCAGTCAGAATCTGTCACCGTATGCCGGCCGCACCCATGCTGACAAGCTGAAATCTGCACAGACACCCTCGTTGTTGCCCACCTTTCGCGTTGGTTTGCCATGAAGACAAAGGTCAAGTCCTACAAGAAGGAGGCAGATGCTGGTTCTCATCGTTTCTATTTGAATGAGAAGGGCTACGCTGTCTTCTGTCGCCAAGGGGAGGGCATGACCACGCGATTCTATGGCTTCGAAGGAACAGATGCCGAAGGTGTGAGACGACTGAAAGCGGTATTCAAGAGGGAATGGGCCTCAGCGGTGACGCCGAGGATTACCCGTGGCAAGCGCAAGAACTGAAGGCGATGCCTACTTCGCAGGTGATAGCGGGCGGCGCTACTATTCAGCCAGGGCGCTGATTCGCTCGGGGCGACGGTTGGGTTGCTGCAGAGCCATTTTCAGGTCGGCCGGGTCGTAGGTGAAGGTTTGGAGGCGGAAGCGGACGCCGCGGACGGCGGCGCCGGTGTTGTGGAAGTGCAGGTTTTCCCACCGATAATCCGTCAGCGGCCTGTGCGTGTGGCCGTAGTAGACGTCGCGCACGTCGCCGAAGGCGGGGCCCAGCTCCGTTCTGAGATACTTCGTCACATTCGCCGTGTAGCGGTGCGTAGGCGTGAATTCGTGGATTAGTCGCGGGATACGCAGCAAGGCGGACACCAGGTACACCGTGTGGATCCAGCGCTTGCGGGGCGGCCCGTGCCAGCGGGCGCGGTAGGCTGCGAGCGTCTCCGGCGTGTGCGAGTTCCGCACGTCGCCATGAAGGAACACTTTCTTGCCCAATTTCATGAAGTGCGCTTCCCAGGCCAGGTTGGCGTACGTCTCGGACAGGGCCCCGAGCAGCTCCTCGTACGCCGGGATGCTGTCGTGATTGCCCGTGATGAACACGAATTGGCAGTGGGGGTGCTGGGAGACAAGGTTGCTGATCCAGTCCTCCGCGTACTCGAGCGACCGATCCAGACAGGGAGACACGGACCACTGGAAGTCGAAAATGTCGCCGTTCAGGACGAAAAGGTCGGCGTCCGAGGCGGTGTGGTGCAGACGCGGCATCAGGCGGTGGGCCAAGCTGCGGTTCGTCAGCAGGTGCAAATCAGATATCGTATGGCCTTTGGCTTTGTGCATTTCACTTTCTACGTCATGTTGCCGGTCGTGTTCGAATGCAGAACCCCCGGCTGGCACAATAGGTCCTATCAGTCCCATAGGACCCATCCGTCCCATGAGCAAGAAAACGTGGATTATAGCGGATTCCCCCGGCCGTATCAAGCACGATTCAGCACGGAAAGGAAGCAAACTGCGCCACCTGGGGCTACGGGAGCGTTCCCAACCGCACGCCGGGGACGTCGCCGCGCGGATAGCAGTCTTTGCTGAGCGCCGGACTGCCGGCCGGCACCCGGAAATGGAAGCCCGCGTAGTTCTCGGTGCCGAGCTCGGCCACCTCGCTGCCCTGGCCCAATCCCAACTCCTCCCGCACCGTGTCGAGGTTGTCGTACCTCTGGTTCCTTTTCCAAGTAATGCCCCAATTGAAGAGTTCTTGCCCGGGGCCGGGGCAGTAGAGATTGTTCTCGAAGGTAAGACGCAGGTCCGCCAGGGACAGGTCCGTGTCCGGGTTCGTTTGCATCGACTCGGGCCAATGACGCTCGTCGGAGATATCGAACCAGCCCCATATCCTGGGTCGTTCGTGGCGCCTATGCCGGGCGTTCCTTATGCCCTCACGGGCACACTACAAACGCGATCGCACACACCTGTTGGTTTGGCCCGGGTAGGACGGGCAACTCGTTGTACCCGGGCGGTTCCGATTCGGTGTACCCGGTAGTTCACCCCTGCCTCGTTGCTTCGCCGCAACCATTGAGGTTGATAGGGTGGCGCAAGCCCCACCGACCCGACGTCGCCTGCTCCCGCGACCATGCTTCTGGCTCAAAGCGAAAGATTCCAGGGGGCTGGGGACACCGTCCCCAGAGATAAACCACATACGTGCTACCGGCAACGTTGTGACAGTCAGGACCTACGGTGTTTCACTTCGCATGTGAATGCGCGACACGTCCCCAGTAAACCTTTCTTCAACGGGCTGCTAGTATCCCCGAGGTGATCCGCCTGTTGAATTCTTACTCGCTCTGTTTTGCATCTTCTGGCTCGTTATTAGGGCGGATAATAAGATTAGTGATGAGGCAGAGGATGGCGAATATTATAGGCATTGCGCAAAGGTGTATTATATCTGAAATACCCCTAGAGTTGGACGGCGCTACATTAAAATGATCCAGGAGATAGGACTGAAACGGAGTCATCGCCGACTCTACAGTCACCTTTCTATGATACAAACTAACACACGAGAAGGCAAAAAGCGCAAGACCCCACAATAAGTAGAATGTTTTTGGACTCTTGGCGTAAGACCTGATGAGAAGCGGAGGTAAAATAAGACTTGAGCTGATTACAAACCATTTAACGTCCATAACGGTGGAAATCAGGGGACATCTATGAGCAAGCCGTTGTCAAGACGGTCGCGGGATTTTTTCGCGGGA
>CAYNQP010000288.1:0-5469 GCA_964399325.1 uncultured Pirellulales bacterium | reverse complement strand
ATCGGCCTCACATAGCCGCAGACCCCAAGGCGGGACACTCGGAAATCCGAACGCCCCCTTTGGGCCCCTGGATTGCCACGGTGCGGGGCTATGATAACATTGAACGAATCCTGTTCACGGTCGGCAGAGAGGGACGAAACCCATCGTGTCCTTCCCTGTGGACACCATACACTTCAGGGACATCTGTGTTTGTCAAGTTGGGCCGCATGTCCCATTTCATGATCATATTGGCACTACCTTCCCTCACGATCGAGCAAGGTGCTGCCTGGCCCCGCAGCCACGCTGAGCGCGGGGCCATGCAGCAGAGAGTGAGAGATGAAATAAGAGAGAGAGCGAAGACGTTTTCTTGTTTTTCCACGTGCAGGAGGGATCTCAGCCCGTCCACGAGACGGTCGTCGGACACGTTCCACCCCACACGGTTGCACCCGATCGCGCGTCGCAGGACGTGGGAACGCCGCACCAGGCCGGAATCGATCTTGGCCTTATCGCGAGCCGGAGTCTCATGAAGGAGAATTTCGGGAAGGCCGCTCGGTGAACTGACAGGTGGGACGAACCGTGCCCTGGCATGCCCGTGATGGCCCGCCAATCGCCAGCTTCTGAACTGCGTCCGCCAAGCGCCTACGTGACTGTGACTTGCGGCTCCCGCGTGGAACAACGCAGGGATACGCGCCAACAGCACTCCTATTGAAGATAGGCTGTTTCCGTCATTCACCATGCCTCTGCCTCCAATCAGAAGCTCTCCTCCATGAACACACAGTCCTGTGGCCAGTTCGGCACACGCGACAAGAAATGGCCTCCTCCATACGTGAGGACCATGTGAGCGTTTGGCTAGTAAATACTTGCTTCTTTGGGAAATGTCAAGAGAAAACCCTGAGGAAATTCATATAAGTTGCGTATTCTGGGGTGTGTTCCTTGTCGGTTTCAGGTAGCGGAAAGGTGCCAGCTTTTCTAAGGTGCCACAAAGACGCGAGATAGGAAAAGTCTCGTTGGGCTCGTCCGACAGCTTATCCGCTCTCTCAACGGACCATGACTTGGCCGGCGTCGGGGACGAGAACCTGTCCCGTGACCGTCCGTGCCTTGTCGGAACAGAGAAAGACCACGGCGTCGGCGACGTCCCGGCCTTTGATCTCTCGCCTCAGGGCTGTTTTGTTAACGTAGTAGGGGATCACCTCTTCCGGCCTGATCCCGTACTTACGCGCACAGACTCTGATATACGCCGGACTCCAGATCTTGGAGCCCTTGAATACATTGCCGGGCGCGACGCAGTTGACGCGAATGCCGTGCTCGCCAAGTTCCAGGGCCCAGCCCCGGGCCATGTGAAGCTCACCGGCCTTCGTGGCATTGTAGGCGGTGTTGTTCTTGCTGGCGTCCAGGCCCGACTTGGAACTGAGGTTGATGATGCTGCCCCCCATGCCCTGCTCGATCAGAATCCTTGCGGCCTCGCGCGCCATGAGGAAGTAGCCCGTCAGATTGACCTCCAGCGCCGTCCGCCACTTGTCCACCGGCATGTCCACCAGCGCAAAGGGCGGCGCCACACCGGCGGCGTTGACAAGAATATCCACACCCCCCCAATGGGCCAGCAACGCCTCGAACGCTTTCTGCACGCTGCTCTCGCCCGTGACATCGCACGGGACAACCATCGTCTGGCTTTGCGGCCGCTCCTGGGCGATCTTTTCCGCGGTTTCTATAGCGGCGTTCTCATCGATATCCGTCAGTGCGACCATGGCGCCGGCGCGGGCCAGGCCGACGGCGATGCTTCTGCCCAGGCCGCTTCCGGCGCCCGTCACGACCGCGATGCGGTTACTCAACTCGCCAGGAGCGCCGGCGCCGACGAGCTTCTTGCGAAAAGCCTCCGATTCCCAGTTGCTGATAAAGTCTTCTTGTCGCGGGTTCAAAGTGCAAATCCCGCCCATGCGATGTGCATTCGTCCGGATGAAAATCGAGTACAACACTATGTCTCGCACCGTCGGGGCAAGCTTCTCCGTTCCCGCAACAAAAAGGCCCAAGCCCTTCACAAGAAATGCGGCAGAAGGTTTTCTTCCCCTCTCGATCTGTCGTCTGAGACGCGCGGCAATGCCCTGCGAATCGCATTTCCCCGCGGCTTCAGAGCGTGACTTCCTGCCCTTCCGCAGTTCGACCCACATCGCAGGTCCGTTAGCATAAACCAGTTCGTCAGGCGTCAGAGAGCCCGATAGCATCTTCCTTGCCTCTTTTTGGCGACAGAACTCGGCGATAGCGTTGTTGTTGTGATACCACACCATGGTCCGCTCGCCGGTCCCTTCGAAATACGCCCGCCTGAGGCAATGCCTGGCATCGTCAATGTCTTGGCGGCTCACCGGTTTTGTCTGGCCGGCTCTTGGCTGCCTCAGTTCGCTGTTGCAGCGCTCTATGACACGGCGCACAAGCCGCAAGGCGCCCGTGGCAGTGTCTGCGGTAATGAACAGGCCGTGCTTTTCCAGAAAGAGTATCGCAGGCCCTTTGCCGAATTGGTTCCGATAGCTGTCCACCAATTTCGCGATCGTCCTGGCAAGCATGTAGCCGGGATCCGCATAGGGTACCCAAAGCGGCGGTAGACTCTCGGCCTTGAATAGCTTATCGAGCTTCGCCTTGCCGTTCCTGGCATTCACGTAAGCGCCCGCCGCACTCGGGTGCAGATGAATCACGCATTTGTCCAGCCAGGCGTGCAGATGCGCCTCGACCGACGGGCGTGCCTCGATCTTGACATTGTCATCACACGCAAGGAGAAGTCGGTTCACCACTTCCAGCTCTCTGGCTTGGGCAGCCATATGCGCCAGTGACTCGTCTTCTACAACCGATCGGGCCAAGTCGAGCCGCAGCCTGCGCCAACCCTCTTTCGCATTCATATCCTTTAGAGCGGTGCCGCTGGCCTTGATGTACATATACCTTCCGTCCGCTGTCTTTACTGACGTATTTCCCCCGCCACCTTGAACGAGCGTTGGATCGGCTCCCGTCTCTCTCGATATTCTTATCAGCTCTTCAAGCGGTCTGTCCATTCAATTCATTCCTCTCGTTTCTATCCCAAGGCTGTTTCTATGGGTTCCGTTCCTTTTCGAGTTGATTTGCTGCGTCAGGGACAGATTTATCTCGGTGTGGCGTCCGGCAAACCACCATCCACGGGAATCGTTACCCCTGTTGTCGGCGTCTGGCGAGTGGCAAAGAACAGCACGGCGTTGGCAACATGCCGGCCCGTGATTTTGGCCTTCAGCAGATTCCTGCTTTGATAATACTTCTGCAAGCCGTTTTCATCAAGCCCTCGGGCTCGCATACGGTCCGGCCCCACTGCGGCCCATAGACCGGACTTGTAGTCACCCTCGGCAAAGACTCCGTCCGGCGCCACCATGTTCACGCGCACCCCGTATGGCGCCAGTTCCAGGCTCGCAATACGCCCCAACTGATGACACGCGGCTTTGGTTGCACTGTAGGCGCCAAAGCCGGCGCCGGGGCTGGGAACGTTCTTGGTGGACACGAGGATGACATCCCCCCCCGTGCCCTGCAGGATGAAGTGGCGGGCGATTTCACGGAGTGTCAGGAGCGTGCCTTCCACGTTCACTTTTTCGAGCTTGCGGAAGGGTTCAAGATCCATGTCCTTCAGGTGCGCAACCAACGGGATGCCGGCGTTAACAACCACGATGTCAATGCCGCCCCAAGCCAGGATGATCTCTTCAAGACCCCGGGTGACAGACTCCTCATCCGTAACGTCGATGGCCACTCCCATAACGCGATCACCGGCCATTTGTTTCAGGTCAGCCGTGAAGCGATCCAGTTTCTCGCCCGGAAGGTCCGTGGCGGCCAGGTGACAGCCGTTCTTCAGCAGCCCGCAGCAAACGCCGTAACCGATGGCTCCGGCGGCGCCGGTTACGAGGGCAACCTTATGGCGAAGGGGCAGATCGGCATCCTCGTTCGCTCGCGAACCACCGTCATCCCTTTGTTCTGTGTGGAGTATCCCCATGTCGCGAAGGCAGACAATTCCAGGTTTGGCTCTGTGTCGCAATGAGTAGTCTGAAACGGCCTGTTTCAATTCTCGCCGGAGTTCTTCCGCCGGGCCGTTTACATTCAGAGCGTTCACGAAGAGGGGGGGGCTGCCACTTTCGGCCAAAGGTGTCGGAAAGGGCTGAGCTTCCGCCCCCGGCGCGGAATGAGCGAAATCAACGGCCTCCTTGCTTGTCAGAGATTTCAAAATGACGGGCCTGTACGGCACGTCCTGCTCGCCGGTCGGTTCCGCCAGAAGTCCACGGACGATGGGTGCTATTTGAGCCAACTGCTTCAAAGAAGCGTGATCTGACGCGTGATTCTTCATGGTTATGCTCTGGAGCTTGTCCTTGACCGCTCTTGCACGTAATTTGTGCTACGATTCTTCCGCTGCGTTTCTTATCGCATCTATCATAAACTTGGCGTTTTGCAGAGGTGCCTTGCCGTCGAACACGGCGCTTCCGGTGACGATGATGTCCGCGTTCATCCGAGCCACGTCCGCTATGTTACTGCGCGTGACCCCGCCATCAACACCCACCAGGATGTCTTTCTTCGCGTCTTGAATCATCTGCTTGACTCGGCTGAGGCGATCCTGAGTCGAGGGGATGAACTTCTGTCCGCTCCAGCCCGGATTGACCGCCAGAAGAAAGACCATCTCCACCGCGTCAAGAAGCGGCGTGACCACATCAAGCGGCGTGCCGGGATTCAGAGCGATACCGCGTAGAATACCCCGGTCGGTGTCGTTGGCATTGGCCATTTCTCCCAGCTTCTGCAAGACGCGATGGGTGTGCCGACAGGACTCGACATGGATGGTCACCATATCGGCGCCGGCGGCGACGTAGCTGTCAACCTTGTCCAGCGGTTCTTCGATCATTAGATGCACGTCTTTGAGCAGCGAGGTCTTCATCGCTCGTACGAAGCCGGGCCCGACGGTCATCATCGGGCAGAAGACTCCATCCATCACGTCCACGTGCAGGACTCTCACTCCCGCGTCCTCCATGAGCCTCAACTCGGAGCCCAGAGACATCAAGTCCGCAGTGAGCACCCCCACGCTGATAAGCGGGGAGGCCTGTCGTAATTGGTCCAAGAGAGGTTTGCCCGGCATATTCAATCCTGGTTCTTCTGTTCTTCCTTCTTCAGGGTGCTGTAGAGATCGTACGCATCAGCCGGTTTCATATTCTCGTGAACGACTTTGTGAACCACCTGCATCATCGCCTTGGGTGCGTCGCTCTGGAAGATGTTGCGCCCCATGTCCACGCCTGACGCGCCTCCCTGGATCGCATTGTATGCCATTGTCAAAGCGTTCGGTACGGGGATCTTCTTGCCGCCGGCCATTACGATCGGCACCGGGCAAGAGGCCGTTACTGTCTCAAAGCCTTCCGGAACATAGTACGTCTTAATGATCTGGGCCCCAAGCTCCGCACACATACGGCAGGCCAGGCGGAAATATTGCGCATCCCTGACCATCTCCTTACCCAC
>CAYNQP010000287.1:0-5473 GCA_964399325.1 uncultured Pirellulales bacterium | reverse complement strand
TACGCCCCCTTCCCCGACGCCCCCACCGTCGAAAACTTCAGAACCTTCGAAGCCGACCCCCTAACCCTATTCATGGAAGACCTGCCTGCGATGTACAAGTGACACGCGGCAGGCCCAGGCTGGGTCATGGCGCTTCAGAACTGAATACAGCGTCCCCGGAATTCCGAGGATTCTTCTGACTTGTCCAGTCGATTTTGCCGATATTATCTACCATGCCGCGAGATGTTACGGGTCCGATCAGTGACTGTAGTTGAATCCCTGGCAATTATGCCATGGAGTACGAGAGATGAAGCCATACGATCCCCTTGACTACGAGAATCTGGCACGCAGTGTCGTCCAAGCTCTATTGGAAGGCCCGGAGGCACCGCTTGCACCGGAGGAATCATTTGAGGGATCTGGCGTCTATGCCATTTACTACCGTGGCAAGCTTCCGGCCTATTCGAGGCTTGTGGAAGCCGACCCTGTTCCACCCACCTATGTGGGCAGAGCAGTGCCCACCGGGGCGCGAAAGGGAGAGCGCCGTTCCTCTGTAGGCAGAGAGCTGTATCTCAGGCTCAGTTAACATGCTGACAGCATCGAGCAGGTGCGCAACGTCGATGTGAGGGACTTTACCTATCGGTACTTCCTGGTCGTGCCCCGCCTGGATAACCTTAGCCGAACGATTTCTTGTGGAGCACGATCAGTCGGTATGGAACGTTGCTATCGAGGCATTCGACTACCGCAAGGGCTTGCTTCGTTCACCAGACCCCGAAACCGTGACAAAGGAACCACTTGACCAACTCGACTGGACTCGCAATTGAGTGACCGGTATGGATCCGCACGTCCCCAATCTCGATTAATCCGTCAACCTCCTCCCACTCCGGGTACTCATCTGTGTCACCGCACCACCGGTACCGAAACCATATCCACTCTCGCGGGCAGATTCCGGACTTCTCCTCAGACCACTCGAAGTAGTACTGCGGGTGTAAGCTCGCAATAGGTCTGCCGCGATCATCCGCTGCCTCCTCGACAGTGGTCAGATCCTCCAGGTCGATCTCAGCCCAAGCGACAAGCTCTATCAGCTCGGCAGGTGTAATGTCTTTGAGCCGCCGATTGCCTTGCTGGATCAGCGCAGGCCCAATGGACAGCAAGGCTCTTGGATGGACAAGCCCGGCAGCGGTTGCCTTGAGAAGCATTCTTCTATCCATCAGAACTCCCTTCATGGTGAGTCACGCACGTGACTCTTTCTTGGGACTGGTCTCATCGTGCACAACGCCATGACGAGATTTCTACGGGCGGATATCCCTCGTCGCGCCCGAAGGCAAAGCTCACCGGTAGTTTATACGAATAGTCTCTTCGAGAAACTTGGGATCTTCCTGCTCAGAACGATCTGCTTCACCTGATGGAGAATTCTATTGAAGGACACCCTGATGAGCCACTGTTCGTTATTGAACTCAGGTTTCACATCAGCGTATTCAAATTGATTGTGGCAGTTCCCACAGACAACGATTAGGTTCTTCGGATGGTGTCCTCCGCGAGGGTCGAGATGATGAACCTCGAAATACGGTCTGTTGTCTTTCTTCAAGAACCAGAAATCGCATATTTGACAGTGCCCACGGTAAAGTTGGCCGAGTAGTGTCCTCAGGCTCGGCGCCGTGCTCTCCTTCGACTTACCCGCCTTCCGCGACGTTAGCCCTCTCCCGACCGAGATGGAAATGTCTGCCAGTCGCCGGAATTCGCTGAGGCCAACTGTGCTTCTTCCCGCATTTGTCCATTTCGAGAGTCTTCCGATTTGCTCTGATGCCTCCTCTTCGTTCGCCGAACTGTCGAAGCTCGCCTGTAACCTCTGGGTCCCAGCTATAAAACGTGATTCGGGTAGTAACCGGTATACAAACCTGTCTTTATCGACGAGTTGAATGACTATCTCATCGCCACTCTTGAGGTCGTTCTGCTCAAACCATTGTCGCACCCCGCCTATTCGGCATTCCTTCGTACTTCCGCTATAAGGAGAGTATCGTTTAGACTGGGAGGTAGGCGAATCATTGAAATGGATCTGAATATTCGCATTCTGGGCCGGGAACCACCTAGCCAAGCTAACGGGTACTGCTATCAGTCCCTTGTCTATACGGCTTTGTGTCAGTCTCACAGTCGCATAGTCGTAGTTGATCTCGCTCTTGCTTCGGACAACGTCCGCCTCGTGTTTCATGCTTGGTTGCCTCTTCTGCAAAAAATGGTCTGCACCCACCGATGGAGCTGTTCAGCGCGATTGTTGGTGAAGGCGGCATCACCGAATCCCGATTTGCCGGTATGGCCGCCATCGGCGCCACCACCGTCGGGAAAGAGTCTCGCCTGGCTAGGCACACTTGATCGAGGCTCTCCCGACGGAGGGTAACCTATCGTCCTGCCGCCCGACGGATAGATCCGATAGGCAAGACGACCCACGCGTTCGATGGCGACCATATCTCCCTGGTGCAGGTCATGGCGCTGGAAGAACCGGGCCACCCATGCCCGCTTTCGAAAGAAGCTTCGGGGACGCCCGTTACCAGAACTCTTGGCAATATCCGTCTCCACCGGTTTGGGCAGTCCGTCCACAAGCAAGGTAAGCTTCTGACCGGTCCCTTTTCGCACACTGGACTCGCCATAGCACTCTTCCGGGAAGAAATCATAGTAGCCGCTGATGTACAGATGGTGGTTCCGGAGACTGCCGCCGGTGATCGATACGACCCTTTTGCTGTTGCCGACTTCACCACTCAATCGTGAGTCCCTTCACCCGAACTTGCGTTTAAGCGCATTGTACTGGCCCGCGAGAAGAATTCAAGGCCCAACACCATGCAATGAAGTGCCGGAGGCATGAAATCGAAGAGGATGAGACCTTTTCACGCTTTTCTCTGCCAATTGCAGCAGACAATCGTTCCGGGCGGCCTTACCGTATCGGCTCAGACAGGGTATGGGAATCTCACGAAATCAAACAACAGTCGCGCTCATACGCAAATGACTGTCGCTGTTTTCTTGAGCGTGCTGCGGGGCGTGAGCTCTCGGCGAAGCGCAAAAAATCACGGGCCGTGGCGCGAGATGCCACGGCCCGTCCTTCCAAGATAAGGGGGGCATTCAGGTCAATGTTGCAGGCGGCGCTTGCGGAGCAAGGCAAGGCCGCCGAGACCCAGCAGAGCTATCGTCATCGGCTCAGGAACCGACATAGCTCCACTAAAACCGCCAGTGCCACTATAGCCGCCGTCGAGCATTTGGGCGAAGCTATAGTAGCCCGAGCCGCTTCCACCTTGAAGCGAGAGCTCAAAATCGAGCGAGGGTAGTTTCAGGTTTTCGAGGATCGACAGGGCCGCGGACCCCAGAGCGGTTCCTTCGTGCGTGATGAACAGGTCGGTGATATCGATCTGGAACTGCGTGAAGCCTCCCGCCACCGTTCCGATCGTGGACAAGTCACCCATGCCCAACGTTCCGGTCAGGTACGTGGTGCTGTTGTCCGCGCTCTTGATGCTGATTTGCGGGCTGCCCAACGGGGTCAGCGTGTAGGGAGCGTCCGGAATGCCTCCCACCTGGAATGTCGGCAGGTAGATATGCGCACCGGTCAGCGCGTCGTAGTTGCTGCCCAAGGCGGAATCAACGACAATGTCCTGGTCGAAGCTGAGGATGCCGGCCCCATTGTAGGACCACCCGCCGGCTGTATCAGGCGCGGGGCTGAACTCCAACACGTTCTGTGGCGTGATCACCTCAGCCAGCATCGGTGTCGTCACCATGGTGATGAGAACAGCGATTGTCGTCAATGAGATCTTCATATTCTCTCCTCCTGTATGATCGTATCGTTTGCTGGTCTTGTTCTTGCGTAGATGATTGCGACTTGCCGATTTCCCACTCCCGGGATCTACACACCGGAAGTCCCGTTCAACGCTCCTCGTTGCAAGCCTTGTTGATGATTCTCCCGGTTTCGTCGTCTGCGCCCGGCCAAGCTGAGTGCTCCGCCCAGTCCCAGCAGCATGAGGGTTGCCGGCTCGGGCACGGCCACGAGATAGTCCTGTTGGCCCTGGTTGACGAACACGCGCAGGTCGGCCTTGGGACCGTTGCCGGTCAGTCCGTTCAGCCATTTGTTCGCGGTGGCGGCATCCAGGTCCACGGCGTAGAACCCGCCGTCGCCGATCGTGCCGTCGGTGGTGACATCCCAGCCGGCGGGCGAGCTCGGCAAGTCTTCATACACAATCTCCCAGATGGCGGCCGCAAACGCTTCGGCGTAACTGTTCTGCTGACTGGTGTACGTGCCGCCGGCAGCCCAGGCCGGATCGTAGTGGGTGGCCCAGAGTTCCCGGAGGTAATTGGCCTTCATGCTACCCAGGACTTCGCCGATGTAGCTGTTGTACGCGTCATCCGGCGCGCCTACCTTGTAGGTGTAGGTTGCCTGCGGCGCGGGCTCGTGCAACTCGATGCAGAAACCGGGAATCAAACCGTCAGACCACGTATCTCCAATTCCCGTGCCGCCGGTTTTGTCGAGCATATAGACGCCCGCCCAGGCGTAGGCTCCTGCATATCCCGCTCCCTCGAATTGCGTGATATCATAAGCGCCGTAGCCGTTCTGTGCGATGTCCACCGTATCGGCGTGCGTGACTCCCGTTGCGAAGAGGAGCGACAGAGCCAGCCGCGCGATCACCAATAGCATCGTTTGTGTTTTGGATTGCTTCATACCACACCCCCATGACCTGTCGCCGTAGCTGCAATAGGCACCCGGCAGTTATTGCCGGTCTGTCGGTTCCTGTATAGGTGCGTTTCCAACCGAACCGCCGCACTTCATTGCTTCGTTGTCGTGTGCGGATGTACCGACAGCATCGGTATTCAGTGTCAGTTCTGAACCCCCAGTTCAGATGACGTGCAATGAACCACCCCCCAAGGATGAATCAAAGCCACCAAGTCACTAAGCCAACTTCATCATGAGTGCCCGAGAAGGAAATCGATGAGCACCCCCCAGTTAGAATCAGCCGCCTGCGGGCGATTGATAAGGGTTAGTGTACCTCATTGGCGACCGAATGTCAAGAGAATTGGACGGCGTCGCCGCCCTGGAGCACGCGTCGCCGCGGAATCTGGCGTTCTGGAGCGTCAGGGCCGCGCTTATCGGGACTATCCAGAGTTTTTTTCCCATGGCCTCACGAATATCTTGCATCGACGGCCCATTTCCGTCGGCGTCGTATGCCACGGAACGGCACTGCAGGTCCCATGTGTCGAACGTCAACGTGCGGCCTCAACAGAGGAAGAGGGCTGCGAATACAGCGAAGCCGATGAGGGTCTGATAAAACCGACGGAAAGTAGTAGACCCGAAAACCCTGGAAAGCATTTCTTGGCAGAGCCGATGCCACGGCAAAGGAGCACGGCGTTGGCGTTGGCGATTGTGGACAACTTGTGGATAACTTAGCTCGGCCGGTGCGTGAATCGCGTGCGGGAAGGACTCGCATATGTGGAAAACGGGTCCATTCGGTGGGTTCTACGCCAGTTT
>CAYNQP010000286.1:0-5476 GCA_964399325.1 uncultured Pirellulales bacterium | reverse complement strand
TAAGTCACTATAAATAAAGAGTTAGCGTCGCGCCAGAAAAAAACCTCACACACGGCCAGCCGCAGGTCTGGGCGCAGGAGACGACGTGGATCTCTCTGCCATGAGTGCGGGGCATCCTCCTTGAACCGGCCCTTTCCGTGGGGATTGACCAAACACTCCACCGCACTCGGCGTATTCAATCAGGGGGACGCGGCGTCAGGTTTGATGTGCGGATGGGACTATCCAGGGAAGGAGAATAGAGATGATCGACACGGAAGCAATTGCCGAAGTTGCCTACGATATGGCGCGCCGGGATTTTTCGCATCAATTCGGATATCCGGAAACGGACTTCAGAGAGAAACCCGTCTGGCAAAGACTGCGGGCCTTGGGCACGCGCCTCTGGCTCGATACGGGTGACATCGATGAGGCGAAAGAGCTGTGGTGCTCCGAGTTCGAGGCACTGACCACGAACAACACGCTGCTCAACAGAGAGATTCAGAAGGGCGTCTACGATGATTTCGTTCGCGAAATCGCCGCGTCCCTTCGACACGCGGCCACGGACATCGAGGAGCGGCGGCTCGTCCTGGAGATTGCGTTCGTGTTGAACGCCTACCATGGGCTGAAGCTGGCTGCCGTGTTCGATGCACACGTCAGTGTGGAGCTTCACACGGACCTTGGCGATGACGTGGAAGGCTCGGTGGCCTATGGCAAGCGCTATTTCGACATTTGCCCCGAGCGATTCTACGTGAAGGTGCCGTTGACGCCGGCCGGATTTCTGGCGGCGCGCCGGCTCGGCCGCGACGGGGTTCCGGTCAACTTCACTCTGGGCTTTTCGGCCAGGCAGAACTATCTGGCGGCCCTGCTGGCCCAGCCCCGTTTCGTGAATGTCTTCATGGGACGGCTCAACGCATTCGTCGCCGACAACGGTCTTGGCGATGGGCGAAACGTGGGTGAAAAAGCCACGCTGGCCACGCAACGAGAGCTGCTGAGTCTCCGCGAGGCGGGCCGGACGCGCAGTCTGCTGATCGGCGCGAGCATGCGCGAAGGGGCCCAGGTCTCTGTCTTGGCCGGAGTCGATGTCTTCACGATGCCGACGAAGGTTGCCTCTCAATACGAGGCGAAGCCGGCCGGGCATCTCTTGTCCCGGGTCGGGAATGACCTGCCGGTTCATTTCGCCGAGGGGGTGGGCCTCTCCGACTTCAACGCGACGACCCTCTGGGATGTTCCAGAGGCGTTCAAAGACTGCGTCGATGAGCTTCTGGGCCAGGATGTTGATGCTCTGGGGCCCGGAGATCTACAGTCGTATTTTGCCCGGGCCGGCTTCGCGGATCTGTTGCCGCTGTGGTCCGACGAAGGGGTTCGCACGATGTTCGCCGAAGGCAAGATTCCGGTCTTCGACACGTGGAAAGACAGGCTCGCCCGCGGCGAAATTGGCTTGGACGCCTTGATGAATCTCAGCGCCTTCCAGTCCTTTGCGACGGACCAGAAAGCCCTGGATGATCGGATACGCTCGTTGATTTAGGGTCTTGGTGAGCTCCGCGTGGCAAAGATCGGCCCGAATCAGGATTCTGTAGCCTTTGCACGCCGACCGGCTATCAGTACAATGTTGGCCAGGCTGTGAATGGCCCTCGATATTGTAAGGTCGTTGCCTGGTGGGGCAACATGGATTGCGATGCCCATGGTAGGGATTGTCTCCAAGCCCGACACGCATCAGAAACTGGAGATCCTCAGTGCGGATGCGCAGTACGATCTGGCGTGCGCCTGTGGGACCAATCGGGATGACACGCGGCGGCGCGGGGATGACGGCCGGTGGATCTATCCCGTTACACTGCCCAATGGTGGTCGGAGTGTCCTTTTCAAGACGCTGGTCTCGAATGCCTGTAGCAATGACTGCAAATACTGCCCGCTCAGAGAGCAGCAGGATATTCGCCGCTGCACGCTCGGTCCCGAAGAGACAGCCAGGATATTCCTGGACTATCAGAGGCAGCGGAAGGTCTTCGGCCTGTTCCTCAGTTCGGGTGTGGTTGGCTCGCCTGACGCCACCATGGACCGGCTCACCACCACGGCTCGGCTGCTGCGCAGACGACATGGCTTCAAGGGGTACATTCATTTGAAGGTCATTCCCGGGGCCAGCCCGGCGGCTATCGAAGAAGCGGTTTCGCTCGCCAGCGTCGTGTCTCTGAATATCGAAACCCCGGGCAAGGACAATCTGGCCCGTCTTTCCCGCAAGAAGGATTACCTCCGCGATATCATCGAGCCGATCAAGCTCATCAGCCGACTGACGGCCCGAGGGTCCAGATTCGCGAAGGTCAAGCAGACCACCCAGTTTATCGTGGGCGCGGCCGGAGAATCGGACGCCGAAATCGTCAAGTACATGGGTGGCCTGTACGACAGGCTCAACATGCAGCGGGTCTACTTCAGTGCGTATCAGCGAGGCGCCGGTGACATCTCCCTGGAGGCCGAGCAATCGGGCTCATCCGACCCAACAGACATATTCATACGCGAACATCGGCTCTACCAGGTGGACTTCCTGATGCGTAAGTACGGTTTCAAAGATACCGACGTCGTGTTCGATCCGCGTGGAAACCTGTCCCTGGAGACGGACCCCAAGGAGGTCTGGGCGCTGAATCATCCGGATTTCTTCCCCGTCAGTATGAATCGAGCTTCGAAGACCGAGCTGCTGAGAGTACCCGGCCTCGGTCCTCTGACCGTGGATCGCATGGTCCGGCTGCGACAGGTGCAGCGTATCGCCAGCCTGGAGGAGATGGGGCCTCTCGGGGTCCGGCTCAGGAAGGCCGCTAAGTATCTGATCCTCTAAAGTTTTTCGTTGCCAAGGCACGTGGGCACTTTATAATTCGCTCCTCTGTTTGGAGCCAGATAGGCGCGCAGGCACATTTTCGCGAAGAAAAAGGAGGTGATAATGCAGAATATGGTTCCCTCGAAGGTCTTTCTGACCAAGGGTGTCGGACGGCACAAGTATCAGCTCAAGTCGTTTGAAGAAGCCCTGAGAAAGGCCGGGGTGGCCCAGCAGAACCTGGTGCAGGTTTCGTCGATTCTGCCGCCGAAGTGCAAAATCATCAGCCGCGAGAGGGGCCTTGCCACGCTGACGCCGGGCGAGGTATGCTTCTGTGTCATGGCGCGGGCCGACACGGACGAGCACGGTCGTCTGGTGGCTTCTTCCGTAGGTATTGCTGTGCCCAAGGACGGCCAGAAATGGGGCTATCTCAGCGAAGTCCACGGCCACGGCATGGATCAGCGCGAAGCGGCCGATCTCGCGGAAGACCTGGCCGCCGGCATGCTGGGAACCACGTTGGGGCTTGAAGTGGACCCGAACAAGGCTTGGTCGGAGAAGGAGCAGGTCTACAAGTCCAGTGGCCTGATCATCCGAACCTCGAACATCACGCAGACGGCCCGGGGCCATAAAGACCTTTGGACGACCACCGTCGCGATCGCGATGTTCCTGTTTGACTAATAGCAGATAATGGGCATCGGTTGCGATTGCGCGGCTTGTATCGCTTGCGTCGGCCGCCACACGCTACCGATATACGTAACGAGCGGTGCAACCGCCAGACCAACGATGTGAGGTCATGGACGAGACGGCCAACTTCGGGGCCTTGCCCTCCGAGCATTCCCGCCGAAGCGATGCAGAGATCGTGGTGGTTCCTGTCCCATTCGACGGAACGAGCACGTGGAAGAAGGGTGCAGACAGGGGGCCTCAGGCCATTCTTGACGCCTCGGCCAATGTCGAGCTGTACGACATCGAGACCGATTCGGAGGTTTACCTTCACGGCATATTCACGGACGCGCCGGTCGATGCGGGCCCGTCTCCTGACGATATGGTCGCAGCGGTCGAGCAACGCGTCAGGCGGCATCTTGAGGATAAGAAGTTCACCGTCACTATCGGAGGCGAGCATTCGGTCAGCATCGGCGCGGTTCGGGCCTACGCCGAGGCGTTTGCCGGCATGTCGGTCTTGCAGCTCGATGCGCACTCCGACCTGAGGGATGAATACGAGGGCTCCAAGAACAACCATGCCTGCGTCATGGCGCGGATCAAGGAGACTTGTCCCATTGTCCAGGTGGGCATCCGGAGTATGGATGTCTCGGAGAAACCTGCCGTCGATCCGGATGGCGTCTTCTTCGCCAGGGACATTCACGGCCGAACCGATTGGATCGACCGCGCCGTCGCCCAATTGACCGACCCAGTGTACGTGACGATCGATCTGGATGTCTTCGATCCATCGATCATGCCGTCCACCGGGACCCCCGAGCCGGGAGGGTTGCTGTGGTACGAGGTCCTGGCCCTGCTCGGCGCCGTATGCCGCCGCAAGAGACTTGTGGGCTTTGATGTTGTTGAGTTGTGCCCGATTGAGAACAACTGGGCCCCCGATTTCCTGGCGGCGAAGTTGATCTATCAGTTGCTAAGCTACAAGTTCCGAGGTTGACATGAAAAAGCAGGATCTACTCAAAGAGCGAGTCAAACATATTGATATCAAGGCGTTCGACTCGACGCCGATCATCGACGCCATGCGGGACATGTCGTTCACCGCCAGAGACACGGCCCGGGCGGCCGACATCCTGAACACGATGATCGAGGACAAAGACTGCACGATCATGCTCTGCATTGCAGGCAGCACCAGTGCCGGCGGGTGCATGCAGATCTACGTGGACATGGTCCGCCACAACATGGTCGATGCCATCGTTGCGACCGGGGCCACCATCGTCGATATGGACTTTTTTGAAGCAATCGGCTTTCGGCACTATAAAGGCACCCCCTTCGTGGACGATAATAAGCTCAGAGAGCTGTATATCGACAGAATCTACGATACGTATATCGACGAGGAACAGCTCCAGGTTTGCGACGGGACCATTAAGACCATCGCCGACCGCCTGGAAAAAAGGCCCTACTCGTCACGGGAGTTCATTCGGGAAATGGGCAAGTATCTCGTCAAGCACGCCAAGAAGGCTGACTCGCTGGTCCAGACGGCCTATGAGCACGACGTGCCCATTTTCTGTCCGGCCTTTTCTGATTCCAGCGCGGGCTTCGGTCTCGTGAAGCACCAGGTCGAGAACCCCGACCGTCACGTGTCGATTGACTCAGTGAAGGATTTCCGCGAGCTCACCGAGATCAAGGTGAAGTCGGGCGTCTCGGGTCTGCTCATGGTCGGCGGCGGCGTCCCCAAGAATTTTGCGCAGGATACGGTAGTGTGCGCAGAGGTGCTCGGGCACCAGGTGGATATGCACAAGTACGCGGTGCAGATTACGGTGGCGGATGCCCGCGACGGGGCCTGTTCCAGCTCGACACTCAAGGAGGCTTCGTCATGGGGCAAGGTCGATACCGCCAGCGAGCAGATGGTTTATGCGGAAGCCACCTCCGTCCTGCCCCTGATCGCGAGTTGTGCGTACCATAAACGTACGTGGGAAAAGAGGAATCGCAGGCACTGGAGCAGGCTGTTCGAATCGGTTCCTGCTGGAGAGCGACAATGAGAAGATCTGTGTT